>JBAVIQ010000665.1:0-7179 GCA_049687035.1 Steroidobacteraceae bacterium | reverse complement strand
TCGCGTACCTGCGCTGCGTCCAGTCGATCCTCCCCATGGTCGCGGGTTTGCGATGCGTGCCCAACGGCTGGCGCGCGCTTCGAGACTAGCAAAGCCCTGCATGCCGTAGACTCGCCTTCCCCGCGATTCCATCATCGTCCTGCGGAAACAACGCCTTGCGGAACAAACGGTTGACGTGGCGCACCGCAAAAAGATGTGCACTTGCCCGGCGTGGCTGCCGCCGGACGGTCGCGCCGGGACAACCGATTGCGCGGCAGAGCTGCGACAGGCTTCGGCATTCCTGCGTAAGTAACTGAATTATTTAGTACTTTCTTGGCGATGATGATTTTTTGGTCAGTTCCTAAAACCCCCGGGCAGGTTCGGCACTTGGGCGACATTCGCGCAAGTCATCCACAGAGTTTTCCACAGGGTCTGTGGACAACCGCGCGGGACCGCGGCCGATGACCGGCCCGATCCTGGGCGTAGCGATCGACGCCCCCCTGCGCCGGCTGTTCGACTACCGGGCGCCGCCGTCTGTCGACCCCGAAAAACTTCAACCGGGCCAACGGGTTTGGGTGCCATTCGGGCGGCGCAAGGCGGTCGGCGTGATCGTCGAATTACGCGCGCGATCGGACGTCCCGGAGGCCCGCTTGAAGAGCGCGCTTGCGCTCATCGACGACGAGCCGGTGCTCGACGCAGTCCTGCTCGACCTGCTGCGCTGGTCCGCGGAGTACTACCGACACCCGCCCGGCGAGGTCATCGCGGCCGCGCTGCCCGTTGCCCTGCGCAACGGAACGGACGCCGTGGCCACCGCCGAGCGCTGGACGCTCAGCGCCGCCGCCCGAACCGGGGAGGCCGAGCCTATCGGCACGCGCGCCACCAAACTGCGCGAGCTCGCCGACTACCTGGCTGCGCACGGCCCCGTAGGTGCGGCGGAACTCGGCGCGCTGTCGAATCGCTGGCGCGAACACGTGCGCGAACTCGAAAAGCGCGGCTGGGTAATCCGCGTGCGCGAAGATGTCGTCGCCGCTGGAACCGTGCCGAACACCGTCGCGCGCGAACTGGGCCCCGAACTGACGCCCGAACAGGATGCGGCGGTCAGCGCGATCGTCGCGGCACACGGGCGCTTTACGCCGTTCGTGCTGCATGGCGTGACCGGCAGCGGCAAGACCGAGGTCTACCTGCGCGCGATTGCCGACGTGGTCGCGCGCGGCGAACAGGCGCTGGTGCTGGTGCCGGAAATCTCGCTGACTCCGCAACTCGTTGCGCGCTTCGCGGCACGGCTTCCGGGGCCGCTCGCGGTGCTGCATTCAGGACTCACCGACACCGATCGCCTGCAGGCCTGGCGCGCAGCCCGCGCGGGTTCGGCGCCGGTGGTGATCGGTACCCGTTCGGCCGTATTCGCGCCGCTTGCACGCCCCGGCTTGATCGTGATCGACGAGGAGCACGACGCGTCGTACAAGCAGCAGGACGGCTTCCGTTATTCCGCGCGGGACCTGGCGCTGGCCCGGGCGCAGCGTCACGGCATCCCGATCGTGCTTGGCTCGGCGACGCCGTCGCTCGAAAGCCTCGAGCGCATTCGTGCCGGGCGCGCGCAGCGTCTCGACCTGCCCAATCGCACCGCAGGCGCCAAGCCGCCGAGCCTGCACCTGATCGATCTGCGCGCTCATGCCGACACGCAAGGATTTGCGACACCGACGTTGCTGACGATCCGTCGTCACCTCGATGCGGGCGGGCAGGTGCTGATCTACCTGAACCGCCGTGGTTACGCGCCGACGCTGTTCTGCCCCGGCTGTGGCTGGGTCGCGCCGTGTCCACGCTGCGACGCGCGACTCACCGTGCATCAGCGCGAACGTTCGCTCGATTGCCACCACTGCGGCACGCATCGGCCGATCCCTGAGGTCTGCCCCGATTGCGGCGAAACGGTCAAGCCCGTGGGACAGGGCACGGAGCGCATCGAAGAAACGCTGGCCGATTATTTTCCCGAATTCGCGCTCGCCCGAATCGACCGCGATGCCGTGCGCAAGCGCGGCTCGCTCGAGGAAGCGATCGAGCGCGTTCACAGCGGCGAGGTGCGCCTGCTGGTCGGCACGCAGATGCTGACCAAGGGCCACCACTTTCCGCTGGTCACGCTGGTGGTCGTGCTGAACGCGGACCAGGGCTTGTTCGGCACGGACTTCCGCGCAGCCGAACGACTGGCGCAGACGATCGTGCAGGTGTCGGGACGTGCTGGACGCGCCGAGAAGCCCGGCGAAGTGCTGATCCAGACGGAATATCCGGAGCACCCGTTGCTGCAGCTACTGGTGCATGGCGGCTACGACGCATTCGCCGCGGCCGCGCTCGTCGAGCGCGAGCAGGCGCACTGGC
This sequence comes from Steroidobacteraceae bacterium, assembly GCA_049687035.1. Classification (GTDB taxonomy): domain Bacteria; phylum Pseudomonadota; class Gammaproteobacteria; order Steroidobacterales; family Steroidobacteraceae; genus RPQJ01. The sequence continues at coordinate 4,833 of JBAVIQ010000665.1, read as the reverse complement.
CTCCGTTCGCCCGCGTCGCGGTATTGCGTGCCGAAGCGCCTGGACGCGAAGCGCCGCTCGCATTCCTTGATCACGCAAAGGAACTGGTCACGACTTGCGGCGTTACAGGCGTCGAGGTGCTCGGGCCAGCCGCTGCACCAATGGAGCGCCGCGCTGGCCATTACCGCGCGCAGCTGATGCTGCATGCGGCGACGCATTCACCGTTGCAGCGGCTGCTGGCACGCTGGGTACCGTTGCTCGAGGAAGCACCCGGCGCACGCAAGGTGCGCTGGGCGCTCGATGTCGATCCGCTGGAACTGTTCTAGTGCTGCGTGCCGCACAAGTTGCCCTCGCATCGGCCGCCGGAATTCCCTAGACTCTCGGCAGCCTCCGCTTCGCTGACGGCAACACCTTGAAATACCTGATAGAAAAGCTCGTGCAGGACGCTCTGGGCGCCCTGCCGGAAGAACTGCGTCCGACTGGCTCGGCCACCGGCATCGTGGTCGAGCGCACGCGCGACTCGACCCACGGCGACTTTGCGACCAACGTCGCGCTGCAGCTCGCCAAGGCCGCCAAACGCAAGCCGCGCGACCTCGCGCAGGCGATCATCGCGGCACTGCCGGCCAACGCACTCGTGTCCCGCGTCGAGATCGCGGGACCCGGCTTCATCAATTTCTTTCTCGCACCCGCCGCCTACCAGGCTGAACTCGCGCGCGTGATCGACGGCGGACGGAGCTATGGTCGCTCGTCGCTTGGCGGCGGCAAGAAAGTGATGGTGGAGTTCGTCTCGGCGAATCCGACCGGGCCCCTGCACGTCGGCCACGGCCGGCACGCGGCTTTCGGCGCGTCGCTCGCCAACCTGCTCGACGCCGCCGGCTTCGACGTGTTCCGCGAGTACTACATCAACGACGCCGGACGGCAGATGGAAATCCTCGCCGCAAGCGTGTGGCTGCGGTATCTGGAGAGCTTCGGCGAACAGTTCCCCTTCCCGTCCAATGGCTATCGCGGCGATTACGTCCGCCCGATTGCCAACAAGCTCGTCGAACGCGCCGGGCGTTCGCTGCACAAACCGGCTGCTGTCGTGTTCGCGGACCTGCCGCCCGATGCACCCGCGGGCGACAAGGACGCGTACATCGATGCCGTCATCGAGCGCGCCAGGTCGCTGCTCGGTGCGGCCGGCTTTCGCCAAGCGTTCGACCTCGCTCTCACCGACATCCTGGCCGACATTCGCGACGATCTCGAGGAATTCGGCGTCCGTTACGACAGCTGGTTCAGCGAGCGCAGCCTCGAAGACGGCGGCGCCATCGACCACGCCCTCGACTTGCTGCGCAAGAACGGCGTCGTCTACGAGAAGGACGGCGCGGAGTGGTTTCGCGCCACCGACTTCGGCGACGAAAAGGACCGCGTCGTCGTGCGCGAGAACGGCATCAAGACGTACTTCGCATCCGACATCGCTTATCACCTGAACAAGCGTGAGCGCGGCTTCGAGCAGCTGGTCGACGTGCTCGGCTCCGATCACCACGGCTACATCGCCCGCGTCCGTGCCGGTCTCGTCGCAATGGGCCAGCCGGGCGACTGCCTCGACGTGCGGCTGATGCAGTTCGTCACGCTGTACCGCGGCGGCGAGAAGGTGCAGATGTCGACGCGGTCCGGCGAATTCATCACACTGCGCACCCTGCGCGGCGAAGTGGGCAACGACGCTGCGCGGTTCTTCTACGTGTTGCGCAGCAACGAGCAGCACCTCGACTTCGACCTGCAGCTCGCGACCTCGCGCTCGAACGAAAATCCGGTCTATTACATCCAGTATGCGCACGCGCGCGTGTGCAGCGTGCTGCGGCAGATGCGCGAGAAAGGCTTCGAGCACGATGCGGCGCGAGGCCGCGCGAGCCTGGATCGCCTCGTCGAGCCGCACGAGCAGGCGCTGCTCGCGACGATGAGCCGCTATCCAGAGGTCATCGAGCTGGCCGCGCTGCAGCGCGCACCGCACGCGCTGGTGCATTACCTGCGCGAACTCGCGACCGACTTCCATGCCTACTACAACGCGCACCAGTTTCTCGTGGACGACGCAGCCTTGCGCGACGCCCGCATCACGCTGATCCGGGGCACGCGGCAGATCGTCTGCAACGGCCTCTGCCTGCTCGGCGTGTCGGCGCCGGAGGCCATGTAATGGCCCAGTCCCGGGGCGGTGGCCGTACGCTTAATCGCGATTACAAGGATGTCCGGCGACACGCGCCGGGGCAGCCGTTCGGTGGCTGGGCAGGATTCGCCGCGGGCCTCGGGGTGGGCCTTGCTGTCGCGCTCGGGGTGCATCTCTACGACCGCAACCAGGTGCCCGTCCCGAGCGAACCCATTCCGGCCCCGGCCCAGTCACCGGCGTCCGCGTCGGCGTCGGACGATAGCGCGGTGACCGCCGCGGACACGACGGCAGAGCCCGAACTCGACTTCTACGACATGCTGCCGAAGCAGGAAGTGGAGGTGCCGGGCAAATCCGGCAAGGCTGCTGTGTCGGCCGCGCAGACCCCCCTTCCGACCGGCGGCGCGGTCCTGCAGGCTGGCTCCTTCAAGCAGTCGACGGAAGCCGAGAAGATGCAGGCACAGCTCGCGCTGGTGGGGATCTCGGCGAAGATCCAGCGGGCCTCGGTGGACGACGAGACCTGGTACCGCGTGCGCATCGGCCCGATTGCCACAGTGGAGGAACTGCGCGTGGTCCAGTCGAAGCTGCGCGAGGCTGAGATTTCCGCCACTGCGGTTACGCCCGACGAGTCCCAGCTGCCCTGACGAGTGGGTCTTGTCCGAGTGCCGCGCGATCCGCCCTGGGTCTGGCGAGCGGGAGCCTGCACCCGGACCGCATTACGCATCCCTGCTTTCGGCTTCATGGCGGCGCTGTCCCTGCTGCAGTCCGCCCGTTGCAGGCTCCCTGCGTGAATCTTCCACCGACGGGCCAGGCCGGGACGCGTCGATTAAGTGGCACGATCAGCCAGAAACGCCACCTCCCTGCCCGGAGGTGGCAACCCGGCGGTCGAGCTGGCGCAGCGTGATCGCTTCCGCGACGTGCTCGGCGCCGACACCAGGCCTGCCGGCGAGGTCGGCGATCGTGCGCGCGACGCGCAGCACCCGGTGGTACGCGCGAGCCGACAGCCCAAGCTGGCGCATTGCGCGCGCCAGCAGTTCGAGCGCCGCAGGATCAGCGCGGCACTGGACGGCCAGGTCATTGCCTTCGAGTCGGGCGTTGGTGCGCGCCTGCCGCCGTCGCTGCAGCAAGCGCGCCTCGGCAACCCTGGCCGCAACAGCGGCCGAGCGTTCGGGGAGATCCGTCGCGGCGATCTCCTCCAGCGCGACCCGCCCGACTTCCACGTGCAGATCGATCCGGTCAAGCAACGGGCCCGAGATACGGCTGCGGTAGGCGGCAATGCGCTCGGGCGGACAACGGCAGCGCCCACGCGAGTCGCCGAAGTGCCCGCACGGACAAGGGTTCATCGCGGCCACCAGCTGGAACCGCGCGGGATAATCGGCTTGTCGCGCCGCCCGCGACAGCACGATGTGGCCGCTCTCCAGCGGTTCGCGCAGCACCTCGAGCACGGTGCGATCGAACTCCGGCAACTCGTCCAGGAAGAGCACGCCGTTGTGCGCGAGCGAAATCTCACCCGGTCGCGGACGCCCGCCACCGCCGACGAGTGCGACGGCCGACGCGGTGTGATGTGGCGCGCGAAACGGTCGTCGCCGCCAGCCCTCGAGCCGAAAGCCGTGCAGCGACAAGGAACGGATCGCCGCCGATTCGATGGCTTCGTCCTCGTCGAGCTCCGGGAGCAGTCCCGGCAGCCGCTGCGCCAGCATGCTCTTGCCGCTGCCTGGAGGACCAATCAGCAGCAGGCTGTGTTCGCCGGCGGCCGCGATCTCGAGGGCACGCCGCGCTCCCGCCTGCCCCCGCACATCGACCAGGTCGGGACCGCACGGGTCATGGCCGAGCGCGGGTGTAGCCACCGCAGCTTCGAGCGCCAACGCCTGCTGTCCCGCCGCGTGCCGGCAGACGTCCCGCAGATGCGGAGCGACGAACACGCGGGCACCCTGCGCGAGCGCCGCTTCGCGTCCGTTGGCCATTGGCACGATCAGGTCGTGGCCGACCCGCGCAGCCTGCAGCGCACTGGGCAGCAACCCGCGCGTACCGTGCAGTTCGCCGCCGAGCGACAACTCGCCATAGAGTTCGACGCCCGCAAATGGCCCCGCCGGCAATTGCTCCGATGCCACCAGAATGCCGACCGCGATGGCCAGGTCGAACCGGCCTCCTTCCTTGGGCAGGTCGGCCGGCGCAAGGTTGACCGTGACGCGACCCGCCGGAAATTCGTGGCCGCAATTGGCGAGCGCCGCGCGCACCCGGTCCTTGCTCTCCTTGACCGCCGTTTCGAGCAACCCGACCACCGAGAAGGACGGCAGGCCTGCCCCGACGTCGACTTCGACCCGCACCAGCGGCGCCTCGAGACCCTGCGGCGTGCGACTGAAAAGCGTGGCGAGCGTCATGACGGATCCGCTGGCAAGGAATGGTGCTTTCGATATGCCGCGACGGCATGGGACGCTCAAGCGGCGAATCGTTCGCTTTCGCTTAGAATGCCGGCATGAAACTGCACCAGTTACGCTATCTCGCCGCGGTGGCCCAGACCGGGCTCAATATCACGGCCGCTGCCGAGAAGCTGCATACGTCGCAGCCGGGCGTGAGCAAGCAGATCAAGCTGCTCGAGGACGAACTCGGCTTCCAGATCTTCGTGCGTGACGGCCGCAACCTGACGCGCGTAACGCCGGCAGGGCAGCAGGTCATCGATCGCGCGGTCAAGATCCTGCGCGAGGTGCAGAACATCAAGC
>JBAVIQ010000664.1:0-5900 GCA_049687035.1 Steroidobacteraceae bacterium | reverse complement strand
GACTACTACCGCACCTACCCGATCACGGTCGAGGACGAAGTCACGGCCGCGCTCGCGGCGTCGGGCGACTTCATGCGCGGGCCCATTAGCACGCGCAGGGACTCACCCGGCCGCCTCGAGATCGGATTCACGGTGCGCGATGGCCAGTATCTCTCGGCGCGGTGGCCGAGCGATGCGCATCGCTTTGCGACCGAGTTTGCGGGGATGCTGCAGGCCGGATGAGAGTGAAACGGAGCCAGGGCGACTGCACAGCGTCGCCCTGGCCCGAGGAAACACGCAGGCGCGACGTCAGGCTTTCGCCGCGTCCTTCAGCTTCTTCATCGGACGCACCTTGACCTTGACGGTCGCGGGCTTGGCCTTGAAGGTCGTGGGCTGGCCGGTGAAGGGATTGATTCCCTGGCGCGCAGGCTTCGCCGGAACCTTGGTGACGGTGATCTTCAGCAGTCCCGGCAGCATGAACGTGCCGCCGCCTTTCCTGCCGATCGAGGCGCGGATCGCGTCCTCGAGGGCAGCGAGCAATGCGCGCACGTCCTTTGCGGCGACCTTCGCTGCATCTGCGAGGTGAGCGACCAGTGCGGACTTGGTCAGCACGCTCTTGATCGATTGCGGGGCCCTCGGCGCCGCCTTGCGGGCTGGTTTCTTCGTGGATTTCTTCACGGACTTCTTCGCTTTTGCCATTGGGGGTAGTTCAACCTCGTGAGCTGGTGAATTCACGGCCAGAGGATGCCGGCCGCGGAGCGAACGGTAGGCGAATGTCGTGCAGAAGCCAAGGGGTACGCTCATCGCCCGCCCGCTCGCTGCCATCGGGAGTAGCCCTATTGGCCCGGAGAATCGATCGGGAGATATCGCGTCAGGCCGACATCCGCACACGCATCTGCCGTAACACGTCGGCAGCCAGCTCGAACGAGCGCAACCGTGCCGCAGGGTCGAACACGTTCGCCGTCAGCATCAGCTCATCCGGCCGGTGCCGCTCGATGAAGGCCGCAATGCCGCGTGCCACCGTCGCCGGCGCGCCGATCACGGCGCACGCCAGCGCTCGATCGACGCCCTCGCGCTCCTCCGGCGTGCTGACTGCCGTGATGTCCGCGACCGGTGGCTGCACCAGTCCGGGCCGGCCACGCCGCAGGTTGATGAAGCCAAGCTGCTGCGACGTGAACAGGCGTCGTGCTTCCCCGTCGCTGTCGGCGGCGACCACGTTCAGCGCCAGTAACACGCGCGGCCGCTCGAGGCGGGCCGACGGACGAAACTTCTCGCGATAGATCGCCAGCGCCTGCTGCAGCATCTCGGGTGCGAAGTGCGAGGCGAACGCATACGGCAAGCCGAGCGCCGCTGCGAGTTGCGCGCCGAACAGGCTCGACCCGAGGATCCACGCCTCCACCTCGATGCCGGCGCCCGGCACCGCGCGCACCTGCTGGCCGGGCGCTACCAGCTCGAAGTACCGCAGCAGTTCCATCACGTCGTTCGGGAACTCGTCTGCTCCCTGGTAGTACCGCCGCAGCGCACGGGTTGCCGCCTGGTCGGTGCCCGGCGCGCGACCGAGCCCAAGATCGATACGCCCCGGATACAGCGACGCCAGGGTGCCGAACTGCTCGGCCACCTGCAGCGGCGCGTGGTTCGGCAGCATGATGCCGCCAGAACCGACGCGAATGGTGGAAGTGTGGCCCGCGACGTGCCCGATCAGCACGGCCGTCGCCGCACTCGCAATTCCCGGCATGTTGTGGTGCTCTGCGAGCCAATAACGTCGGTAACCGAGGCGCTCGCCGAGGCGTGCCAGGTCGATCATGTTGGCGAATGCCGTGCGTGCATCACTGCCTTCAGTGACCGGCACGAGATCAAGGATGGAGAACGGAATCATCCGCACATCTTGCCCGAACCTGCAGCGTCGCGTCCTGGCCGATGGACCGCGGGACCGCAGTGTTCCGGATCCGGCGCAGATTACCTCGCCGCGTCAATCATTCGAGTGATGGCCAGTTCGACTTCCTCGGCCACACGCTGCAATGCCGGTGAGTCCGACAGGCTCGCAAGCATGGCCGTAGGCTTTACCATGCCGATGTGGGTCTGCCCGCCGTCCTCGTAGACCGAGATACGACACGGGAGCGCAACGTTCATGCCCATGTCCGCTGTCAGCACACGCGCCGCTTGCTTCGGGTTGCAGACGTCGAGGATGCGGCACTCCTGCGGCAATTCAACGCCCTTGCCGGCCAGAGTCTGCTTCAGGTCGTACTGGTGAAGGACGCCAAAGCCGTTCTGGCGCACGGCCGTCTCGAGATCCGCCACGGCCTGGTCGACGCTCTTGTTGCTGGTGACGACGTATCGCATGGCACGCTCCTTTGCAGAACACGACCCGATCATCCGCCAAAACGTGGCGCAGACCATCGACGCTTTCCACCGTGACTCCACCGACCTGGAATCACACGTCCAATCTCGCCCCTTACGTGCGGAGGCGTACAGATGGCGCGGGCGACAAGCGTCAGAATTGGCCACACATCAGGAGAACATCATGAAACTTGGATTCTTGAAGCTCACGGCAATCGTCGGAGTGCTGGCGTTGGCCAGCGCCTGCTCCGCCACGCGCACGCAGCAGTCGGCCGGAGAGGTCATCGACGACAGCGTACTGACCTCCAAGGTGAAGGTCGCCCTCATCGATGATCCGACCACCAAGGCCGGCCAGATCAACGTCGAAACCTATCGCGGCGTCGTGCAGCTCGGCGGCTTCGTCGACAACGCCAAGCAGAAAGAGCAGGCCACGAAGGTGGCGCGCTCGGTGACGGGCGTCAAGGAAGTCCGCAACGATCTGCTCATCAGCACGAAGCCGCATGCGACGACCGGCCAGGACGTCGATGACAGCATGTTGACGGCCTCCGTCAAGGCGAAGCTCATGGATGACTCGACGACCAAGGCGTACGAGATCAACGTGGGAACGCAAAAGGGCGTGGTGCAGCTGACCGGGTTCGTCGATTCGACGACCATGAAGGCCCGGGCCGGCGAACTGGCGCGCTCCGTAGACGGTGTCAAGGACGTGCGCAACGACCTCGAGATCAGGCAGAAGTAATGCCGCAGCGGCCGCGGGTGGTGTGGCCACCCGCTCCCGTTCTCATGCCGGGTTCCAGCAGCGCCGCCACCTCGTCACGGCGCGCCATGGTGTCTTCATACCCCAGCGCGATCAGCTCGCGGGTATAGCCCGACTCGAACAAGAGATAACTGAGCAGTTCCGAGCCATCACTGTCGGCGGCGCCGATGATTCGCAGCAGCGCGCGCACGGTCCGCGGCATCTGGCGGGCGTGCCGGCTGGCGATGTCGCCGAGGTCCGCGCGCGGCACGAGTACCAATGAGTCGATGTGACGCAACCCCTCGGGGTTGGGCACGGAGGACTGTGCCACCAGCCGATTCAGCCGCTCGAGCTGTGCCACGCCGGCATGCAGCGAATCCATGAAGAGCGTGTCCAGCATGAAGCCGAACAGTTTCCCGAAGCTCGGCGTCGCGGTTGCGTCCAGGTTACGAGGTGCCTGCATGTGGTCGTGGCGCACGCCCACGACGAACAGCCGGTCGGCGCCGAGGCGGATCGCTGGACTCAGCGGCGCGACCTGGCGCATGGCACCGTCGCCGAAATACTCGTCGTGCATGCGGACCGGGGGAAACAGGAATGGCACTGCGCTGCTCGCCATCAAGTGATCGATGCCAAGTTCGGCCCACACGCCCCGCGGCCAGGGCGGGGCGTCGCCCGCGGGCTGCAAGCGACTCTGGTAGAAGGCGAACGACCGGGCACTGCTGTATCCGGCCGCCGAGATGGCGAGCGCATCAAGGTGCCCTGTCGCAAGCACCTCGCGCAGGCGGCTGAAATCGATCCGACGCTCGAGCAACCGCCGCAGTGGCGCGTTGTCGAACAGCGAGTCCGGCGGCGAAGCGAGCCGTCCGACGGACAGCAGGGCCGCCATCCACCGGACGCCGGCAAGCAGCATGTTCGGCGTGTCCGTACGGAACACTTGATCCACGTGGAAGTTGCGCCAGACGCGCTCCAGCGTCACGGCGCCAGTACGGAAATGCGCGGCGTACGTGGCGATGTTGGCAGCCACGATCGCTCCGGCCGACGTACCGGTGATGACGTGGAATGGCGTCGGTGCGTCGCGCGGCAGGAGGTCGGCCACCGCCCGCATGACGCCCACCTGGTAGGCGGAGCGTGCACCGCCGCCCGTCAGCACGAGTCCCGTGCGCCCAGATGCGGGCGGCGCCGGGAAATCTGAGGCAGCGAACAACGCTTCGACGTTCACTCGCCCATGGTGAAAGAGTCCTGGCGCCCGGACCGTCGACCACGTCTCAGTCCTGAACGGGTGCGCCAGAGCACCCACGCGTAGATCGCCCCATTGACCATCAGCACCAGCGCGCCGAGCACGAGTTGCAGCCGATGGGTCAGTCCGTCCGGATACAGCACCGAGACGACGTAATGCTCGACGAATCCGCCCGGGTACCCGAGTTCACCCGCCAACTGTCGCCAGTAATTCTCGAGCGGTGTCAGCGGACAGATACCGCCCAGGAACTCGATGCCCGCACCCCACAACGCAACAGGCACGTGGACCCAGGCGATGCGCGGCCAGCGCAACACGAGCAGCGCGCCGAGCATCACGAACACCACGAACCCGGCGTGCAGGATGAGGACGAGGTCTGCCAGCAGTCGGTAAGGCATCAACGCCCGGCCCGGCGGGTTTGCCGCTCCAGCGTCGCAAACGCCTCGCGCGTGTACTGCGCGAGACGGCCGGCATTGGGCAGCGCGCAGGCATTCGCAGTGAAGCCGATCACGACCTGCCCGGCATAGGACATGAACGTGATGTTGAGGCCCATGCCCGAGATCAGCGTGGACACCGGGCACAGCGCTTCGAGCCGTGCCCCGCCCAGGTACAGCGGTTCACTCGGACCACGCACGTTCGAGATCAGGACGTTCGCTGGAACGAAGTAGTCCGCGGACCCGCGCGGGACGAGCGCGAGCGTTTCCCCCAGCGCAAAGGTGAGCACCGCATACGCGTAGGCCACGTCCTTGGGCAGTGCGCGAATGCGTTCCTTGGCTTCGCGCGTGTTGGCCATCACCTGGCTCATGCGTCGGCCTACCGCTGCTGACGGTGTGCCGAGCGGTGTCCAGAAAACCGACACCTGCGTCGTCAACTGCTTGATCTTCCGGTCCTGCAGCGAGACGGGACAGATGGCGACGAGCGCGCGGTCGGCCGGCCGGCCGATGCTGCGCAGATAGCGGTTCATGGCCGCGTCGAGCACGCAGAGTGCGACATCGTTCAGCGTCGTTCCCCTGGCGCGCGCCACGGAAATCATCGCTCGCAGCGGCAAGACGGTGTGAGCGATGGTCCGCGCGTTGCGGATCGGCTCGTTCATCGGGGTCAGCGGCGCTGTGAACGGACGAATCGTCTTGCTCGAGAACCCACGCAGTCCCGCCAGGCCTTCCTCGAGCAGGCGTTCCCACCCCCAGCCGATCGACAAGGCCGTGCGCGCGATCATCACGACCTCACGCTCGAGACGCGGCAGCAGGTCCCTGGGGACGGCGCGGGTCGTGGCAGGAAGACTGGTCGCGATGACGGTACGGATGCGCCGGTCCCGCGGCGATCGGGACAGCGAACGCTGGACCAGGGCGATGCCCGACTCGCCGTCCACCAGCGCGTGATGGACTTTGATGAGGACGGCGAACCGATTGCGCGCCAGGCCGTCGATCACGTACACGCGCCAGCCCGGGTGGTTCCGTTCGAGCATCGGCGCGTGCAATTCGGCGACGAGCGCGTCCAGCTGCCCGTCCGATCCCGGCGCAGGCAGCGTCCGACGCTGGATATGGTAGTTCGTGTCGAGGCGGTCGACCTCTTGCCACTCAGGCAGTCCCGCCCGGCGAAACACGGGAATGCGATTGA
>JBAVIQ010000663.1:0-4599 GCA_049687035.1 Steroidobacteraceae bacterium | reverse complement strand
ATCAACTTCGACGCGCGGTGCGTCACACGCTCCTGATCAGCGCACTGGCCGGCACCAGCTCGCTGCCAGTGTTCGCGCAGGACACCGAGATCGAGCAGATTGTCGTTACCGGTTCCCGCATCAAGATGGCGAACCTCGAGGGCACCAGCCCCGTGACGCAGGTGACCAACGCTGACATCGCGACGCAGGGCGTCACGCGCGTTGAAGACTTGATCAACCAGCTGCCGCAGGCTTTCGCGGCTCAGAACGCGACCGTGGCGAACGGCGCAACAGGTACGGCAACGGTCAGCCTGCGCGGACTGGGCTCTGCGCGCACCCTCGTCCTCATTGACGGCCGTCGCATGCCCTATGGCGGCGTCACCAACTCGGCTGCCGACTTGAACCAGATTCCGGCCGCCATGGTCGAGCGCGTCGAAATCCTCACCGGCGGCGCCTCGGCCGTCTACGGTTCGGACGCGATCGGCGGCGTCGTCAACTTCATCATGAAGAAGGACTTCGAAGGCGTGCAGTTCGACGCCCAGTACGGCTTCTACCAGCACAACAACAGCTTCGAAGGTGACGGCGCCGTCAAGCTGCGTGACGTCATCGCAGGTCGCGCGGCGACCAACCCTACAGGGTTCCGGTTGCCGGGTAACTACGTCACCGACGGTGGCGGCACGGAATTCAACGTCCTCATGGGCGTCAACACCGAAGACGGCCGCGGCAACCTGACGGCCTATGCCGGTGTCCGCGACAACGACGAAGTGCTGCAGCGCGACCGTGACTACTCGGCCTGCTCGCTCAGCGCGACCCGCAATACCGATCTGTCGCACCGTTGCGGCGGTTCGGCGACAAGCTACCCGGGCTACTTCTATACCGCGGGCTCTGCCTTCACGATCGACCAGACGACGGGCAACACGTTCCGTCCATTCGACCCCTCTACGGACCAATACAACTTCGGCCCCTCCAACCACTACCAGCGTCCGGACCGTCGCTACAGCCTCGGCGCCATGGGTCACTACGAGCTGACCGAGCACGCGGACGTCTACACGCAGTTGATGTTCACGGATTACAAGTCGATCGCGCAGATCGCCCCCGGCGGCAACTTCTTCAACTCGAACACGGTCAATTGCGGCAACCCGTTCCTCTCGCAGCAGCAGCTCGACACGCTCGGTTGCGACGCGGCTGCCGTGGCTGCGAACGATTCCGTGACGCTCTACGTTGCCCGTCGCAACGTCGAAGGCGGCGGCCGCCAGCAGGCGTTCGAGAACAGCTCGTTCCGTTCCCTGCTCGGTGTGCGCGGCGCGATCACGGACGCCTGGGACTACGACGCTTCGGTGCAGTACTCCAAGGTCAAGGCCGACCAGCTGACCAAGAACTACTTCCAGGTTGACCGCATCCAGCGGTCGATTAACGTAGTTGCGGACCCCACCACCGGCGCCCCGGTCTGCGAATCGGCGCTCGACGGCACCGATCCGCTCTGCGCGCCCTACAACATCTTCCAGATCGGCGGCGTGACGCAGGCAGCCCTGGACTACCTGCAGGTCCCAGGCCTGCAGCAGGGCACGATCGACCAGACGATCTACCAGGGCATCATCACCGGCGACCTGGCCAGCATCGGCGGCAAGAGCCCGTGGGCGTCCGAGGGCATCCAGCTGGCGTTCGGTGCGGAATACCGCAAGGACCGCCTCAACAACCAGACGGACGCACTGCTGACGTCTGGCAATCTTTCGGGCTTGGGTGGCCCGACGATCAGTATCAAAGGCGAAACGTCGGTCACGGATCTCTTCACGGAAGTCCGCATCCCGATCGCAGACGGCATGACGTTTGCCGACAGCCTGACGGTCGACGCCGCCTACCGCTACTCGGACTACGACAAGCTCACCACGGACACCTACAAGGTCGGCATGGACTGGGCCCCGATCCAGGACGTCAAGTTCCGCGGCAGCTACCAGAAGGCCGTTCGCGCGGCCAACGTGGTGGAACTGTTCACCGCACAGGGCTTCAACCTGTTCGATCTGCCGGGCGATCCTTGCGGCGCCGACCTGGCAGGAAGCGCGAGTGCGGCCTCCGATGCGGCGTGTCTTGCAACCGGCGTTCCGGCCAGCCAGCTGCGTGCCGGGCAGCTCGACAGCCCGGCGGGCCAGTACAACTTCCTGCAGGGCGGCAACCCCGACCTGGTCCCGGAAGAATCTGAGACGGTGACGTTCGGCGTCATCCTGCAGCCGCGCTTCCTGCCGAAACTGGCGATGTCCATCGACTACTTCGACATCGAGATCACCGACACGATCTCCACGTTCGGCTCCGACAACACGTTGAACGCGTGTTACTTTCAGGGCGACGCCGATTCCTGCGCGCGCATCAATCGCGACCAGAACGGCAACCTCTGGCGCGGCAGCGGCTTCGTCCAGGACCTCAACGTGAACATCGGCTCGCTGCAGACCAGCGGCATCGACGTGAGCCTCAACTACAGCGGCGTCGAGATGGGCTCATGGGGCTCGTTGAACTTCAACCTGACCGGCACGTATCTCAACGAGCTGATCACGGTCCCGGGCCCGGGTGTCGACGAGTACGACTGCGCCGGCCTCTACTCCGGCTCCTGCGGCACGCCGAACCCGGAATGGCGTCACCATGCCCGCCTCGGCTGGGTGACGCCATGGGCGGTGGACCTCTCGCTGACTTGGCGCTACTACGACGGCGTCGAGGAGTTCCGCGGCAGCAAGCAGCAGATCGATTACGAGCTGGATGCAGCGAACTACTTCGACCTGGCCGCCAACTGGTCGATCACGGAGAAGTTCTCGGTCCTCGTCGGCGTCAACAACGTGATGGACTCGGATCCGCCCGTCACCTCGGCCGTCGGTACGACGGGTAACGGCAACACGTTCCCGCAGACCTACGACGCGCTCGGCCGCTGGATCTTCGTCCGCGCACAGGTCGGGTTCTAATACCCTCCTGATCTAGCCGAAACTGGCGGCGGCCTCGCAAGGGGCCGCCGCTTTTTTTTTGTTCGCGATTTGGCAGGCGGACTACCATGCACGCACGGAGGCAAGCTCGTGACGGTTGACGGTGAACTGCAGGCCATGGGCCGGGAGGCGCTGCAACTGGAGCGTGCGGGTCGCCTCGCTGAAGCCGAATCGGTTTACCAGCGCCTGCTTGCGCGGTGGCCCGACCTGCCCGACACCTGGTTCAACCTCGCGGTCCTGCAGCGCAAGGCAGGCCGGTACGACGCGGCCCTCGCCTCGTACCAGCAGGCCCTCGACCGCGGGGTTGCGCGGCCCGAGGAAGTGCACCTCAACCGGGGCGTCATCTACTCAGACTGCTTGCGTCGCGACGAAGCCGCGGCGGCCGAGCTGCGCGCTGCGCTGTCGCTCAATCCGGAATTCCTGCCGGCGTTGCTGAATCTCGCCAACCTGCAGGAGGACCTGGGACAGCGCGAGGATGCACTGACACTCTACGAGCGCATCCTGGCCATCGACCCGCGCTGCCATGTCGCCCTGGCGCGCCATGCCAGCCTCAAGACGGCCACGGGCCCCGACGCACCGACCGTCGAGCGACTGCACGCAGCCCTGGCAAGGCCCGGCGTGTCTCCGGCAGACCAGGCCAGTCTGGGCTTCGCACTTGGCGCGGCCTTGGAGAAGGCCGGCGCTTTCGACCAGGCCTTCGCTGCCATCGACGAGGCCAACCGGCAAAGCCGCTTGAGCGCAGGACCGGGCGGCGCGCGCTACGACCGCGACCAGCACGAGCGGTTCGTCGACGCACTGATCGCGACGTTCAGCACGGCGCAACGGCCGATCGAGCCGACCCCCTCGTCCGTGCAGCCCATCTTCGTCTGCGGCATGTTCCGCTCGGGGTCGACGCTGATCGAGCAGGTGCTGGCGGGGCACCCACGCGTCGCGGCCGGTGGCGAGATCGACTTTCTGCCCACGGCCGTGCGCAAGGAACTGGCGCCGTTCCCGGCCTCGATGGCACGCATGACGCCGCGAGACAGGGCGGACCTGGCAACGCGTTATCTCGACGCGCTCGCCAGGCTCCATCCCGGCGCTGAACTGGTCGTCGACAAGCGCCCGGACAACTTCCTCTACGTCGGGCTGATCAAGACCCTGTTCCCCGACGCGCGCATCGTCCACACGACGCGCGACCCGCTCGACACCTGCCTCTCGATTTTCTTCCTGCACCTTGACCACGGCATGCCCTACGCGCTCGACCTGATGGACATCGGGCACTACTACCGGCAATACCGCCGGCTGATGCAGCACTGGAAGTCGCTGTATGGCGCCGACATCCTCGACGTCGATTACGACGCGTTCGTGCGCGAACCGCACCCGGCCGTCGAGCGGTTGCTCGAGTTCTGCGGGCTCGACTGGTCCGACCGGTGCCTGTCGTTCCATGAGCGCGACAACGCGGTAAAGACAGCCAGCGTGTGGCAGGTGCGCCAGCCGTTGTACCAGCACGCCTCGGGACGCTCGCGTGCGTTCACCCGGCAACTCGAGCCGCTGGCGAGGTACCTAGGCCAGTCCACGGCGGAGACCGAAAGATGATCCAGCTCTCCTCGACCGCTACCTCGATCGGAGCCCTACCATCGCTCCGAAATCGCCGGGTCTAGATTGCGCTTTGCAGGCG
>JBAVIQ010000662.1:0-7869 GCA_049687035.1 Steroidobacteraceae bacterium | reverse complement strand
TGCCCAGGGCCCGCCCCGGGGTTTCCTTTGCTGCCAGTTAGATTCTGCGAATCGGGGCAGGCAACAGCGGGTAGGGTGACCCGCTACTCCTGCAGCGCCCAGACGCCGTTGCTCTGTTGACGGGGCTCTCTTGCAACATCGGTGGCGGTCAGAACGCTACGTGGGTACGCAACTCGGCACGGCTCACTGCTGCGACGCTGCCGAGGGCGATCATCATGAGACGGACAGTTCCATGTGACCCAAGGGCGCAGGCATCGAAGAAAGTGCTGCGTTATGTCTGCAAATCGTTGTGACGCGTGTCGTCGTGTGGTTTAAGTATCTGCAAGATTGAATCGGCACCACACGGGCCGCTGCGCTGATGGTAAGTCGGCTGCGAGTCGTTTCACCGCTGCGAACCGGATGGTGCCACCAAGATCAGCGGCCCCGGCCCCGCGCCGGGGTCTCTTGATCGGGGCGAACCCGACAGAAATGCACGGACGACCCGCCACAAGAAACGAAAGGCAAGTCCGGCATGTACAACGTTCGAAAGATTCAGCGACTCACGCGCGAACTTGCAGCCGCCCTGGTCGCCGAATTCGGTCGGGCCGAAGCGGCCCGACTGCTCAAACGGGCTGCCACCGCGATCGAGCGAGAAGAAGAATTCTCGGCGGGAAGCGCAATGACCTTATCCGCAGAAGGTGAATTCTCAGCGGCCGACGAGCAGATTGCCGTACGAATCCTCGCACTGTGCAGCCAGTTTCAGGTTCTGCGCCACGCGTTTGAGAGCAATCCCGATCCGCTGATCATCGCTGAGAAAATGCAATGCGTCGACATGGGAACGCTGAACGAGGCGCACGCCTGGTTGACGAAGCTCATCGTCGAGCGTTACGCCATGGAACGAATCACGCTCGACACAGGGAAGTTCGCACGCCCAAGCTTTCGGACTCAAGAAGCCTGAGCATAAAGATCCCCTGGCCCCGCGCTAACGCCCCGACTCTCTGTCCCGTAGTGCCGCACCCTCGATCCCGCTGCGGACGCCCCGTCTGGCGTGCCGGGACGAGCTGGATTCAACGATCAGGCTGAGTGGCTACCTGACACAGGGGGCAGTCCTGCGTGGCGTGGTGGTCGATACGCGCACCGTCCTGAACGAGTGCTGAGGTCGATCATGGAGCGAGCGACGGTTCGTGGAAGGGACAGGGGGTGAGCCGCGGTACGCTAAGCCCTGATGAATTGCTGCGCTGCTCTGTGCTGCCATTGGTATGCGGTGGCGGCTTGGGAGGAGCGTCAGCCGACCAACCGGGGGAGCAGGACATGGCACGCCAATACTACGTCGAGACGGAGCACAGGACCTCGGAGACCAGCGACCGCTTAGAAGCCGCACGCATCGCCGATGAGTGGAAGAAGCGCGGTTACAAAGTTGAGACGGTCGTCGTCGACGTGACAGACGAATCGGTTCAGTTGGTCGACAACACCGAAGTAACTCCGGTCCAAGTTCGCGCCGGGGTTCCTGTTTCTGTGCGTCGTGCCATTCGTCGAAGCGATTGAGTCCGATCCGTATCGTCGGTTAAACGTAGCGATTTTTCCTGATTGCTCAGTCAGCGGTTTGCGCGCACAGGAACCACTCACCCGGCGGCTTGCCGGTTGCCCTCCGCGAAAAGACCACGAAGGACATCGTCGGTCGCCGGACTCAAGACGTCGCAATACAGGAAGGGAGATGTCATGAAGTACATGACTACGTGGACGATCCGTCCCGAGAACTACAAGACGGTCATCAAGCGATTCAAGGAAGCGGACCCGAAGATTCCGGGTGTAAAGATGACCCGGTTTCATGAGATGGGCACGGGAAGGGGGTTCAGTATCACTGAGTCGGACGATCCGATTGCGGTGGCCAAGTTTGCCTTGGCATGGGCTGACCTCGTTGACCAGAAGACCGTGGCGGTCGTCGAGGACGCGGACATAGCCAAAGCTCTGATGTAGCCGCCGCGATCAGTCGCGGTCGTCGAAGCAGACTTTGAATCGGTCGCGCCGGCATCAAGCGCAACACAGAACCCCGGCCCCGCGCCGGGGTTTCTGTTTCCTAACGAGCCAACAGCTATCGCACCCGTAGTGACCGAGTGATTGAAGGGACTGGGCAAATCACGCCCCCACTGCCACCGCTCCTCGGCGCGAGGCGCTGGTGCGCCGACGATGAACGACGACTTGTTGCGCATCGTTGATAGGAGCAGGATCGCGCCTCAGGCCGTCATCGTCGAGGGGAGGGACGCGATCATGGACACCTGCAGCCCCCAGGGCTCGAGACGTTGAAGGCCGCAGGAGTCAGGCGAAACTGAACCCCCAGGCCGTGCGACTGCGGCACAAACGCATGAATCAACCGGCCGACTTCCGGCTTGAAACCAGGGACCAAGGTCAGACCGCAGTGCTGACCGGCGACTGGACGGCCGTGCGCATGGGCTCGGCCAACGAGCTTCTCGGCGCCGCGCTGAACGGTACTCGCGGCATCTCCATCGACGCGAACGGTATCGATCGCTGCGACACCTCCGGCGCGTACGGCATCCTGAAGGCCATCGAGCAGGCGGCCGAACAGGGCAAGATCAGCGCTCGCGCGGAGATCTTGCGGCTGCTGGACATGGTCGCCCATGCCACTGCGGCGCCCAGGACGCCGGTCGCAAAGCGGCGCCCGTTCTATGACCTTTTCGAACGCTTCGGCCGCAGCGTCGCGAGCGTCGGTGTGGACGTCTACGACCTCAACGTCTTCAACGGTAACCTGCTGTTCGCCATTGGTCGGGCGTTCCGTCGGCCGGCCAAGGTGCGCTGGGCCGCCGTCTTCGCTCTGGCGGAGCGGGCCGGCCTCGATGCGATACCGATCGTCGCCACCACCACCTTCTTCATTGGTGCGGTGGTGGCCTTGCTTGGCGCCAATATACTCAGCGATTTTGGCGCCCAGGTCTTCGCCGTGGACCTGATCGGCATCGCCGTGCTCCGCGAGTTCAATGTTCTGATCACCGCGCTGCTCCTGGCCGGCCGATCGGCCTCGGCTTTCGCCGCCGAGATCGGGGCGATGAAGATGAAGCAGGAGATCGATGCCATGCAGGTCCTGGGAGTCGATCCCTTCGACGCCCTGGTTCTCCCGCGGTTCATGGCGCTGCTGTTCGTCACTCCCTTGCTCACCTTCGTCGCTACCTTGGCGGGACTCGCCGGCGGCCTGGTCATCACCTGGGGGGTGTTGGACCTGGGCCCGACGCTGTTCCTGCAGCGCATGGTCGACGATGTCGGGGTGATTCACTTCTGGGTCGGCCTCTCGAAAGCACCGGTGCTGGCAGGGGTGATCGCCGCGATCGGTTGCCGGCAGGGCATGGAAGTGGGTGGGGACGTCGAGTCCCTTGGCCGCGGCGTCACCTCGGCGGTCGTGCAGGCGATCTTCGCCACCATCCTGATCGATGCGATCTTCGCCCTGATCTACATGAAGCTCGACATATGACGGAATTCGACGAGGCACCGCTGGACAGGGAGGCCCCGCCCATTGAGGTACGTGGACTGATCTCGCGCATCGGCGATCGCACGATCCACGACAACCTCGACCTTGTTGTGAACCGGGGCGACGTCGTCGGTATCGTCGGCGGCTCGGGCACCGGCAAGTCGGTGCTGCTGAACACGATCATCGGGCTGAGAAGCGCCCAAGGCGGATCGGTGATGATTTTTGGCCAGGACATCCGCTATGCCCGGCGGCGGCAATGGACGGCGATCAACCGCCGCTGGGGCGTTCTGTTCCAACAAGGCGCCCTGTGGTCGAACCTCACGGTCAAGGAGAACGTGGCCGCCCCACTCTTCGAGCACACTGACATGCTCAAGGACGAAATCGACGAGCTGGCGGACCTGAAGATCGCCCTGGCCGGCCTGCCGCCCGGCGCCGGGGCGCTGAAGCCCTCCGAGCTCTCCGGCGGCATGATCAAGCGCGCCAGCCTGGCGCGCGCCCTGGCGCTGGACCCGGAACTGCTGTTCCTCGACGAGCCCACCTCGGGACTCGATCCGATCAGCGCCGCGGCCTTCGATCAACTGATCCGCGATCTTTCGGACAGCCTGGATCTGACCGTGTTCATGATCACCCACGATCTCGACAGCCTCTATACGATCACCGACCAGGTGGCCGTCCTCGCGGACAAGAAGGTGGTTGCCATGGCGCCCGTGCGCGAACTCGAAAAGTCCGACCATCCCTGGATCCAGGAATATTTTGGTGGCCCACGCGGACGCATGGCGTCCGGCTTGCGCGCTGCACGAGGAGCACGCTGATGGAGCGCAACGCCAACTACGCCCTCGTGGGCGTCACTTCGACCCTGTTGGTGATCGGCATGGTCATCTTCAGCGTCTGGCTGGCGGCGTTCAAGCTCAACCAGGACTACGACTACTATGACGTCGTCTTCGCAGGGCCGGTGCGCGGCTTGTCGCAGGGCGGCGAGGTTCATTTCAATGGCATCAAGGTCGGAGAGGTGACCGAAATCTCGCTCGATACTGTCGATCCCACCCAGGTGATCGCCAGGGCCAAGGTGACGTCGGACGTGCCGATCCGTGTCGACAGCTTCGCGACGCTGGAACCGCAGGGCATCACCGGCGTCAACTACGTGCAGATCACCGCAGGAACACCGAGCAAGCGGCTGTTGAAGCGGGTGGTCCCCAGGGGCACCGTGCCGCGGATCCGCTCCGAGCGCGGCATGCTTTCCGACCTGCTGGCCGGCGGTGGCAATGTCATGGCGCGGGCAGTCGAGGCGCTCGACCGGGTCAACCGCGTGCTGTCGGAAGATAACATCAAGCACATCAGCGGCATGCTCGACAGTGTCCAGGCCGTGACCGCGGAGCTGCGCGAACGCAAGTCGATCATTGCCGACGCGCAGCGCGCGTTGCGGAGCACGGACCACGCGGCGCAGCAGATCAGCGAACTGGCCGCGTCGAGCAACGCATTGGTCAAAGGCGATGGCGGGCAAATCGTTGCAAGGCTGGGTAACGCGGCTGCCGACATCGAGGCCGCGGCCAAGGATCTGCGCACGATGATGGGAAGGTTGGAGGGTCCGACGGGCGACTTTGCCACGACCGGCCTGCAGCAGATCACCTCCGCAGGCGCCAGCCTGCAGCAAGCTGCCGACAGCTTTGACCGGATACTGGGCGAGGTACAACAAAGTCCCCAGGGACTGCTCACTAAACCGCCCGCGCAGGAAATCGAGGTCAAGCCATGATCGCCCCGCAGACCACGGTCTTGAACGCCATGACCCGCGGCGCAATGCTGGTCGCTGCGGCGAGCCTGCTGGCTGGCTGCATTTCGCTTTTCCCGAAGGCGGACCCGGCCCAACTCTATCGCTTCGGCGCTTCGACGCCGCAGCTGCAGGAGATGGCGTCGGGCGAGCCAAGCTTCGGCGTCTTCCTGGCGGCCACGGGTTTCGATCGTGCCGCCGCCAGTGACCGCATCCTGACCGTCAGCGGTACTCAGGCGGCCTACATCAAGGACGCGCGCTGGGTCACCTCGTCGGTGGGCCTGTTCGACTCGGCCCTGCAACGCGCGTTCGACGCAGACCAAGGCCCTGCCCGTCTGGTCGACCGCGCCGAGACTGCCCAGACCGACTATGTGCTCAAGCTCGACGTGCGGACGTTCGAGGCTCGCTACGACCATGGCCAGGCCGCTGCTCCGACGATTGTGGTCGAGGTGCACGCAGCACTCGATCGCACACATGACCGGATCGTCGTGGGCGACCGAAGCTTCAAGGCTTCCGTCACTGCCGGCGACAATCGAGTGGGCGCCATCGCCGAGGCGTTCGACCAAGCCGTCGCCAAGATCCTGGGCGAGTTGGTCGCCTGGGTCGACGCGCGCGGGGAAGGCTGAGTCGTCAAGTGCCGGACACTTGACGGCACCCGGTCGGTGGCCGGTCCGTCTGACGCCGGCATGCCCAACGTCCTGCGCTGAAAGATTGGGAGTCGCCGTGGTCCGCCCCGACATCCCGTTTGCCATCCTGGGGTCAAGTCGGCCTATAGTGTCCTCGCCCCGCCAGCCGCGAAACGGTCGATGGGGCGGATAAAGTCACAATCAGAAGGGGGATGAGCCATGAAGCGATTACTGGCGGCAATGCTGTTGATCATGCCCATGACAGCAATGGCGGACTATCTCGACGTCATCGAGGTCAAGCTGAACCAGGGCTGCACGTTCTCGAGTTACGTCGCGATTGCCAAGGACTTCAACGAGTGGGGCAAGGCGAACGGCTACATGGCCGAGGTTCTGATGCCCGTGCAGCGGTCCAGCCTCGACACCGTGTTCTGGGTCGGGCGCACCGCCAACGCCGCGGCTTTCGGCAAGGCTTGGGACACCTGGCGTGATGCGCTGGCGAATCCGGACTCCGTGCCGGCGAAGTTGTGGACGCGCTTGGCCGCGTGCAGCACCAACGTCAGCCGGTCGGGTTTCGACACCTACTAGCAGGCATGTCCGGCGGCCACGGCTGCCGAGGGCGCGCCGGCAGTACGTCGTCATTGCGGCAGGCGGCCATAAGTGGGGGGCAGCACTCGCGCGGACTATCTGGTCGCCCACGCGTTGCCACGATGAAGCGCTTTGACGACGACCGCCCTCGAACCTCCGGATTGCATCCGGCCGTGGCTGACGACGGCCGGTTCAACGCCGAGTGATACGGTTCGCGCGAAGAGCGCTACCTTGCGCAACTGCGCTCGACGTACGGGTTGCCGGCCGAATCGTACTCGACTCGGTCGCAGTACTGCTGCGGTTGGCTGGCCGGTGGCGCGGAAGTCGTCGCGGGTGGGGGCGTGGACGCGTGTGCGACGGCGTTACCGATGATTGCGCCCACCACCAGACCACCGATGGCCCACAACGCATCGTCGTCGTTGCCGTCGTGGTGGTTGTGGCCGTAGTAATAAGGATAACTATGGCCATAGTAGTAAGGCGGATAACCGCGATAGTAGTAATAAGGCCGGTGCTGCACGTAGTAGGGATAGCGCCCGCCAGTGTTGTATCGGTGGTCGCCATCGTCGTTATCGCGATGACCGTCGTTGTGACCTCGTCCGCCGTCGCGATCGTGGTGCTGCCCGCCGCCGTGCTGGTATGACTGCGGTCGCGAGGGCTGCCCATGGTCGTCAGCCGCCGAGACTGTCGGGAAGGCCATGGCCGCACACACGGCCGTGATGAGAATTCTTTTCATGAGTTCGCTCCTGGTCCTGCCCATGTGCCGGGATCCGTTGCGGTGGCGCACCTCTACACAATCGTTAACGCACCAAGCTCGGATGCGTTGACGCGGTGGACGCGATTTTCGCGTCCGCGGGGGTGCCGTCCGGTGTCCTTGGCTTACCCCGACTTTGCGGGGTCCGCCTCCCACCAAATCCATTTTCTTGCCCGCTGCCGCGGTGCTGGACCCCAAACGGCGAGACTTGCGGTAGGCTGCAGCGTGAGCGACAGCTACGGGGGGCAACCATGAACACGCGTTCAGTGATCGGTGTGACAGTCTTGTTGATGGGCGTCGTCGCGTGCGGTGGCAAGAGCACGCAGGAAACGGCGGCGCCGGCGGCTACATCCGCGCAAGCGCGCACCTTGGCCGGAAACGATACCGCGGCCGCCACGACCGGCTCACCGGCTCTGGACATTGCAAGCCTCAAGGCGTGTGAAATCGTGACTCCGCAGGAAGCCGCGACGATCATCGGCGGCAAGCTGCTCAACGAGCCTCCGGCCGGATTCTCGAACTGCGTCTATGTCGTGGAGGTTAACGGCACGACCGAAAGCTATCGCATCAATTTCGCGGCGCCGGCCATGTATGCGGCCATGTTCGAGGCGCAGAGCGAAGCGGAGCGGGGGGTGCCGGTCGCCGGGTTGTGGGACGAGGCATACGTCCACCCGCGTGCAATGGACAGCGG
>JBAVIQ010000661.1:0-8784 GCA_049687035.1 Steroidobacteraceae bacterium | reverse complement strand
CCACCAGATAGGCGCGCGTCATCTGGTAGAAGACTTTCTTGATGACCTCGACCGATTCGATCGCGCGGCGTTCCTTGCCGGAATTGACGAGGGCCTTCACCTCGTCGGCAATCATCTTGACGCTGTGCTCGAAGTCGCGATAAGGCGTGCGGAAGCTGAAATCGGCCAGCAGCTCCTCGGCGAGCAGTTCGATGTCGCCGCGATTGGGGTAGACCTTGGTCTCGACGTGCGTGCGCACGTTGCCGAGCGGGTCGAGGTCCAGCGCGATGAACTCGACCGCCGGATCGACGCCGACCGTGCCGAAAGTCTTGCGCGTGACCGAGCTGAAGAACGTCTTGATGAACTCGTTGTCCGGCAGCGGATCGATGATCTCGTCGAACCGGCGCTTGACGCTCGACCAGATGGCACGCTCGTGCACGTCCTCGCCCAGGCGCTGGCGCATGAGCTCGACGCTGCCCGTGACGTATTTGTCGTAGAGCTCGATGCGCTCCACGGCGTCTTTCTGGCTGGCACGCCAGTCGCGCTCCTCGAAGCGCTGCGGCGCGCGCCGCGTGATCGAGCGGAATTCCGCGTTGTAGTCCGCGAAGGCGTCGACCAGCAGCTGGGCGCAGTCGGCGACCAGCGTGTCGCGAGAGGAGGGCTGTGCGACGGACAGGTTCATCGTCGAAACGTTCCTTGCGTCGCCCAGCCCGGCCCGGATCCGCTCAGAGGTTGCGGATCAGCACGTCGCCGAATTCGCTGCACTTGACCTCGGTGGCGCCAGGCATGAGGCGCGCGAAGTCGTAAGTGACCGTCTTCTGGCCGATGCTCTTGTCCATCGCGGCGATGATGGCGTCTGCCGCCTCGAACCATCCCATGTAGCGCAGCATCATCTCGCCCGACAGGATCACCGAGCCCGGGTTCACCTTGTCGAGGTTGGCGTACTTCGGCGCCGTGCCGTGCGTGGCTTCGAACACCGCGTGGCCCGTCATGTAGTTGACGTTGCCGCCCGGGGCGATGCCGATGCCACCTACCTGCGCCGCGAGCGCATCGGAGAGGTAGTCGCCGTTCAAATTCATCGTCGCGATGACGTCGAATTCCTCGGGGCGCGTCAGTACCTGCTGCAGCGTGATATCGGCGATGGCGTCCTTGATGATCACCTTGCCGGCGGCCTTCGCCGCGTCCTGCTCGGCGTTGGCGACTTTCTCGCCCTTCGCGGCCTTGGTGCGCTCCCACTGGTCCCAGGTGTAGGTCTGGGCTGCGAATTCGCGTTCGGCGAGGGCATAGCACCAGTTCCGGAATGCGCCTTCCGTGAACTTCATGATGTTGCCCTTGTGCACGATCGTCACGCTCTTGCGCTTGTTGACGATCGCGTACTCGATGGCGGCGCGGAAGAGGCGCTCGGTGCCTTCCTGCGAGACGGCCTTGATGCCGATGCCCGATGTGTCCGGGAAACGGATCTTGCCATACAGCTTCGGAAAAGCTTCCTTGAACAGCTTCTTGAATTTCTCGTTCTCGGGGCTGCCCTGCTCGAATTCGATGCCGGCGTAGATGTCCTCGGTATTCTCGCGGAAGATCACCATGTCCACCTTCTCCGGGGCCTTGACCGGAGAGGGCACGCCCTTGAACCACCGCACCGGGCGCAGGCAGACATAGAGGTCCAGCATCTGGCGCAGCGCGACGTTCAGCGAGCGGATCCCGCCGCCGATCGGGGTCGTGAGCGGGCCCTTGATCGAGACCAGGTATTCGCGGCAGGCCTCGACGGTTTCATCCGGCAGCCAGGTGTTGAAGAGGTCGTTCGCCTTCTGGCCGGCGTAAACCTCCATCCAGTGGATCTTGCGCTTGCCGCCGTAGGCCTTGGCGACCGCGGCGTCGAGCACGCGCACCGAGGCGCGCCAGATGTCGGCGCCCGTGCCGTCGCCTTCGATGAACGGCACGATAGGCTGGTCGGGAACGACAAGCTTCCCATTCGAGATCGTGATCTTCTGGCCCTGCGGGGGCACGTCGAGCTTGACCGCGGTGGACATCACCTGGCTCCGATGGGTCTGGTTTTGTTGCAAAACGGGGCTGAAATGCTAGCACAGCGGCCCCTTCGCCGTGACCGCACGTGCAGGTCAGTTGAGCGGCGCGAAGGCCGTGCGGACCGTCGGGATGGAGCCATTTTCGGTCCATGCGAACAACAGGCCGTTCGCCACCTGGACCATCTGCGGAAAGCCCGAGGAGCGGGCGACGTTGGCTGTCGCAATGTCCCTGGCGACAGCCGCTGCGCCGGTGTGGTTGAACGGCTGGGCGCGGATCACGGCACCGTTCGCGGTTTCGGCAAGCCAGCTGACCACGGCCCGTCCGTCCTGCAGCAGCACGACGTCGACGCGACCGACGACTCTGCCACTCGCCACTTCGAGCGGCGGGTCGAACGTGCGTCCGCCGTTCGTCGAGAAAGCCAAACGCACGCGCGGCTGGTCCGGAGTGGTAAACCAGGCGACGGCCACTTCTTCGCCGCGCGCCGCCACGGCGGGCCCGTTGACCGGGCACGCGTCGATGCGCCACCCGTCGGCATGCACGGTGACCGGAGTCGTCCACACGCCGTTCTCGAGCCGCGCGGCCTGGATGTCGCGCGTCTCGTCCTCGCTGCGATTGCGGTACACGACGAGCAGCGCAGCCCCGCTCACCGCCACGTCGGTCTGGCAGCAGTCGCAGACACGCGCGTCGATTTCGCTGCCGTCAATTGCGCCTGCGGGTGTCAGTACGGCGCCGCGCAACGTCATCGCGCCCTGCGCCGCAGCGTGATCGTCAGCACCGTGATCGTGGCCTTCGCCCAAAGTCTTGCGCCCGTCGAGCCAGACGCCGTACGGACGGCCGCCGATGTTCGCGATCGAAACGAAGCCGTGCTCGGTGGCCGTGCCATCGTCGTGCGGCGAGTGCGGCTCGCTCCAGGTGTGGCCACCGTCGGCGCTGAGCCGGGTCATCACGTCGTACGCATACACGCCGCCGGGCCTCTGCTGCAGCCAATGCGCGGTCCAGGCCCCCTCATTCGCCGGGACGACGGATGGAAAGTCGGCCCAGTTGACGAACCAGTTCTTGCCCGCTGCGACTTCGATCGGCACGCCCCAGCGTTGTTCGCGTTGCCACTCGGCGTAACGCAGACGGAACTCGTCACCCGTGCCGGGCTCGAGCCAGCTCATCACGACCGTCTCGCTGTCGGCTGTCGTGGCCAGGTTCGGAAAACGCGCGCCCGTTGCTGCAGGCGTCGCGATGAGCGTCGCCGCGCCCAGCCAGGGGCGGGGCTGCGCGGGCTCACGGCTGCAGCCTGTCGTGAAGGGGAGGAGGGACAGGAAAGGCAGGAAGGACAGGAAGGTCGGGAAAGACAAGAAGGCGCAGGCTGCTGCGATCGGGGTGCGGGTCATCGCAGGATTCTTGCATGGGATTAAGGACTTGCCGCAGGTTTTGACCGTTCGGTGCAGACCATGGCTTGCCTCGCTTGCCCGAGCAGGGTAGGTTTCAAGTACCTTTTGACCGAGTCCGGAATGCAACCCGCAGGTCTCCACTGGTTCCGTCGCAAGCAGCGCACCCTGTCGCGGGTCGTGCTGGCGGCGTTCTGCCTGACGTGGCTGCAGCTTGCGGCGGCCCCGTGCGTGATGGCGCTCGATTCCCTGTCGGGGATGGCGGCCTTGGCGACGATCGAACCGGCATCGTCCGTGGCGTCCATGCCGGACGGCATGGTGATGGCGCCGGGTGAGCACTGCCAGTATTGCCCGCCGCCGCAGTCGGAACCGGGCGTCGACCAGGCCGTCTGCTCGTTCCCGCACGACCCGCAAGTGGATCTGCGCGTGGGATTGGCCGCTGCCTTGCTGATGCCACCGCCGACGCATGTACTTTTCGTCGTGGCCGATCCGGTGCAATCCGCAGCGGATTCGATCAACGCGCTGGTCCCCGCTCCGGCGTCGCGCACATCGCTCGCCGTCAGTTTCTGCCGGTTCCTGAAGTAGCCAGCACCCCCGTCATCGTCTGACCGCCAGCGGCTCGTCCGCCGGCGCGCTGTGACCATCCGGAGTGCGTGCATGTTCCTGTTCCTCAATCGTTTCGCGGGCGTCCTGACGCTCGCACTGGCGCTTGCCGGCGGGTCGTTGCCGTCGCAGGCCGCGGCCGCAGGGCTCACACTGGCCGAATCCGAACGCATCGCCGTCGACCGCGACGCGATGCTGCGCGAGATGCGTGCGCAAGGCGCCGCGATGCGGGAGCGAGCCGTCATGGACGGCGAATTGATGGATCCCCAATTGCGGGTGGGCGCAGTCAACGTGCCGGTGGATTCCTTCAGCCTCGACGCAGAGGACATGACGATGCTCGAAGTGGGCGTCGTCCAGGAATTCCAGCCCGGCCAGTCGCGGCAGCTGTCGCGCAAGCAGATGGAGCAACTCGCGACAGCCATGGACGCAACCGCACTCGACCGCGAGCGGATCGTGCGGCGCGAGGTGCGCAAGCTCTGGACGCAACTGGCCTACGTGGGTGCCGCGAAAGCGCTGCTCATTGAACAGACGAGTTGGGTCGAGCAGATGCGCCAGTCCGCGCGAGCCCGGTACGCGGCCGGCGAGGGCAAACAACTCGACGTGCTGCAGGCCGGTCTCGACGCTGCGATGCTGCGCGAGCAGCAGCTCGATCTCGACCGTGACGACGCGATGTACCGCTCGCAGTTGTCGTTCTGGCTCGGCGCTGACGAGGCTGCTCGCGCGCAGCCGGAAGGACTCTCGCCGCGGGCGGAGCTCGAGCCGCTCGCGACGCTCGAGGCGCGGCTCACCGAGCATCCGGCGCAGCTCGATTACATGCGTCGCATCGACGCTGCGCACACAGCGGCGGACGTCGCGCGCGAACTGCGCAAGCCCGCGTGGATGCTCGACGTCAGTTACGGCTTCCGGCAGAACGCGCCGGACGGCATGTCGCGCCCCGACATGCTGACCGCGATGGTGACCGTCGGCCTGCCGCTTTTCCGCGGCGAGCGCCAGGACCGCGGGGTCAGCGCGGCGAAGCTGGATGCGCAGGGTCTGAGCGACCGGCACGACGATCACCAGCGCGAAATGCAGGCGATGCTGGTGGAGGCCTGGAACACGGCGTACCGCACGGCCGAACTCGAGCGCTTCTATGAGACGGACCTGTTGCCGCTGGCCGACCAGTCGGTGACCGCGGCGCTGCTCGGCTGGCGTTCGAATCGCGCGATGATCGACGAGGTCGTCATGGCCCGCCGGCTCACGCTCGAAACCAGGATGAAACACCTGCGCCTGGCCGCCGATCGCGCGCTGGCGCAACACGAAATCGATTACTTTGCGGGTGACGCACGATGAACCTCTCACTGGGCCGCCTTGCCGGCATCCTGCTGCTCGCGTTCGTCCTCGTCGGCTGCTCGAAGCAGCCGCCGAGCGAGCCCCTGCGCACCGCCGCCGACGACACACCGACTGCAACCGCGGGCAAGCCGCTTTACTACCGCAATCCGATGGATCCCAGCATTCACTCGCCGGTGCCGGCGAAGGATGAAATGGGCATGGACTACGTGCCGGTCTACGCCGAGAACGTCGGCGGCGAGGTGCGCATCTCGCCGGCGGTCATGAACAATCTCGGCGTGCGCACGGAGCCCGTGGTGCGCGGCAGCCTGCCGCGGCGCAGCGAAGTCGTCGGTTACGTGCAGTTCGACGAGCGCAAGGTGCAGCAGGTGCGCCCGCGCGCCGAGGGCTGGGTCGAAGGACTCTCGGTGCGCGCGATGGGCGACACCGTGAAGGCAGGCCAGCTGCTCTTCACGCTGTATTCACCGATGCTCGAGAGCGTGCAGCAGGAGTACCTCGACGCCCTCAAGATCGGCAACCGCGAACTGATCGACGCATCGCGTGACCGGTTGCGGGCGGTCGGGCTCGATGCGGGTACCGCATCGCGGCTCGCGAAGTCGGGTCGCGCCGCGGGCAGGGTCTCGTTTTACGCGCCGATCTCGGGCGTGATCACCGAACTCGAAGCGCGCGAAGGCGTGATGCTGACTCCCGAGATGTCGGCGATGACGATCACGGAGCTCGGCAGCCTGTGGGTCGTCGCCGAGGTGCCCGAGTCGCAGTCGTCGTGGGTCAGGCAGGGCACTCGAGCCGAAGTGCGCTTCCCCTCACAGCCCGGCGAGCCGATTCTCGGTCGCGTCGATTACGTCTATCCGGAACTCAACATGGAGACGCGTACAGTGCGCGCCCGCATCGTGCTCGATGCGCCGCCGCAGGATGTGCGGCCCAACATGCTGGCGACCGTGAGCCTGGTGGCGGCCGACGGCGAGCCGGTGCTGCACATTCCGCGCAGCGCCGTGATCCGCAACGGCACGCGTGACCGCGTGGTGGTTGCGCTCGGGGACGGGCGGTTCACGTCGCGCGACGTCGTCGCGGGCGCCGAAGGCGGTGACCGCATCGCGATCCGCGAGGGACTGCAGGAGGGCGACCGCGTGGTCGTGGCCGCGCAGTTCCTGCTGGATTCGGAGGCAAACCTGGGCGCGGGACTCGATCGGCTCGATGACAGCTCGACGGCGCCGGCGCCGGCGGCACAGCCCGATCCGAACGCGGCACACTGAGGCGCCCTCATGATCAACAGGATCATTCGTGCCTCGCTCGAGAACCGGGCGCTGGTGTTGCTGCTCACGGTCATGCTCACGGCCATCGGCGTGTATTCGGTGCTGCGCACGCCGGTCGACGCGCTGCCCGACCTCTCTGACGTGCAGGTCATCGTGCGCACGCCGTATCCCGGCCAGGCACCTCGGGTCGTCGAAGACCAGATCACGTATCCGCTCACCACGGCACTGCTCTCCGTGCCAGGCGCGACCACGGTGCGTGGCTACTCGTTCTACGGCGACTCGTTCGTCAACGTGCTGTTCGCCGATGGCACGGATCCGTACTGGGCACGGTCGCGCGTGCTCGAGTACCTGAGCCAGGCGACGGCCCGGTTGCCCGAGGGCGTACGGCCCGCGCTGGGGCCCGATGCAACGGGCGTGGGCTGGATCTACCAGTACGCGCTCATCGACCGCACCGGCGGTCACGACCTGGCGCAGTTGCGCAGCCTGCAGGACTGGTTTCTCAAGTTCGAGCTGCAGGCGCTCGACGGCGTCGCGGAGGTAGCGACGATCGGCGGCATGGTCAAGCAGTACCAGGTGGTCGTGGATCCCTTGCGCCTGCGTGGCTACGGCATCTCGCTGATGATGGTCGAGCAGGCGATTCGCGAGGGCAACCAGGAAGTCGGCGGCTCGGTGATCGAGATGGCCGAAGCCGAGTACATGGTGCGTGCCACGGGCTACGTGAAAGGCATCGGCGACCTCGAGCGCATTCCGGTGATGGCGACGAAGGGCGGCACGGCCGTGCTGCTGCGCGACGTGGCCGAAGTGCGGCTCGGGCCCGAGATGCGGCGGGGCATCGGCGAACTCGACGGCGAGGGCGAGGCGGTTGGTGGCGTGGTCGTCATGCGCAACGGCGACAATGCGCGCGACACGATCCGGCGGGTCAAAGCCAAGCTCGACGATTTACGCGCGGGCCTGCCGCAGGGCGTCGAGATCGTCGAGACGTACGACCGGTCCGCGCTGATCCAGCGCGCCGTCGATCACCTCAAGGGCAAGCTGCTCGACGAGTTCCTGGTCGTGGCGCTGGTCTGCTTCGTGTTCCTGTTCCACCTGCGTTCAGGGTTGATCGTCGTGATCGTCACGCCGATCGCCGTGGCGTCGGCCTTCATCGTGATGAACGCGCAGGGCATCAACGCCAACATCATGTCGCTCGGCGGCATAGCGATCGCGATCGGCACGCTGGTGGACGCGGCGATCGTGATGATCGAGAACGTGCACAAGAAGCTCGAGCACGAGCCGAACGAATCGCGGCGCATGGAAGCGATCTACGATGGCTGCCGTGAAGTCGGGCCGTCGCTGTTCTTTTCGCTGATGATCGTGGCGCTGTCGTTCCTGCCCGTGTTCACGCTCGAAGCGCAGGAAGGGCGCATGTTCGCGCCGCTCGCGTACACCAAGACCTATGCGATGGTGGCGGCGTCGCTGCTCTCGATCACGCTCGTGCCCGTGTTGATCTGGTACCTCGTGCGCGGACGGATCCGACCCGAGAATGCCAACCCCGTGAACCGGGCGGCAGCGGCGGCGTACAAGCCATTCCTCGAGGTTGCGTTGCGTCATCCATGGGCGGTGACCATCGGCGCGACGCTGTTCGTGCTGGCGACGCTGTGGCCCGCCTCGCAGCTCGGCAGCGAGTTCATGCCGGAACTCGACGAGGGCGACCTGCTCTACATGCCGACGACAATGCCCGGACTCTCGACCGACGCCGCGCGTTCGTTGCTGCAGCAGACCGACCGCCTGATCAAGACGGTGCCCGAAGTCGAGCGTGTCTTCGGCAAGGCCGGTCGCGCGGAGACGGCCACCGATCCGGCACCGATCGAGATGTTCGAAACGACGATCAAGCTCAAGCCACGCGATCAGTGGCGCGCGGGCATGACGCCGGAGAAACTCAAGGCCGAGCTCGACGCGCTGGTCAAATTCCCCGGGGTGTCGAACGCGTGGGGTTATCCGATCAAGACCCGCATCGACATGCTCGCAACCGGCATCCGCACACCGGTCGGCATCAAGATCATGGGTCCGGACCTGGCTACTATCCAGCAGCTCGGCCAGAAGATCGAGACGATCATGAAGGCCGTGCCGGGGACGACGTCCGTCTACGCCGAGCGAACTGCCACGGGGCGTTACGTCGACATCGACATCGACCGGGTGGCGGCCGGGCGCTACGGGCTCAATATCAAGGACGTGCAGGACAT
>JBAVIQ010000660.1:0-15457 GCA_049687035.1 Steroidobacteraceae bacterium | reverse complement strand
CCGGAGCTTGAAAAGGCAGACACGCGCTCGGGGGAAGGTCCCGGATCAATCGCTCGCGAGACGGCGCATGCAGCCTGATACGACAGGGGAGCCGATTCAGCGAGAAATGTACGAGCTCGATGGCGGCGTTCAGAGCCCTCCCGCTGGAAGCTGCGTTCCGATGTGCTCAACGCTGCATGCGCCGTGCGACCTTTTCCGCCCCAGCGGAAAAGACGCTCAGGCGCTGAGTCGCAGGCGGGGGATCCGGTGCCTTTCCCCGAGCGCGTGTCTGCCTTTCCAAGCTCGGGGAAAGGCACCGGATCGCCCGCCCGCAACCAGCGCGTGCATGCAACCAATGCGAGAGGGCACTAGCGACGCGACAGCGCCGCGACGATCGGTGCATCCGCCTCGAGAATGTCGTGCTCACGCAAGCGTGACGGCTCGACCCACTCGAGCGATTGCGCGTCGAGCCCTTGTGGCTGACCCGACCAGTTCTTGATCACCCACACGTCCAGCCAGATCGTCCGGCCCGGATAGACGGCGGCGTAATACAGCAGGCGCTCGGCATCACGCACCTCGATGCCGATCTCTTCCCGCAGTTCCCTGACGATCGCAGCGCGCGCGGTTTCATTGGCAGCGACCTTGCCACCAGGAAACTCCCAGCGTCCCGCGAGCGCCTTACCAGCCGGCCGTTGTGCGAGAAGCACGCGGCCACTGGCGTCGAACACCAGCCCTGCGACGACCCAGAGTTCCTGCATCGGTCACCCAGCCCGCTTCATGAAGAAGAAGGCGCCAGGCGCTGCGGTCAGATCTGGCCGTGGCAGTGCTTGAACTTCTTGCCAGATCCGCACGGACAGGGCTCGTTGCGCCCTACCTTGCGCCCCTCACGCACGACGGTCTCGCCGCCCGACGACACCGGACCAGCCGCCGGCCCCGGGCTGCCGCCAAAGCCGCCGGCAAAACCCGGGCTGGCCGCGAATCCACCGGCCCTGCCACTGCCCGCTGCCGCCGGGCCTTCCGCAACACCATCGCTGGCGATGACGGACTGCGGTGACACGTGCTGTGTCTGCAGCTGGCGCGCCATCTGCCGTTCGCGCTCGCGTTCCTGCTCTTCGATCTCCGCTTCCGTGCGCACCTGCAGGCGCGACAGCAGCGACACCGTGTCGTGCTTGATGCGGTCGAGCAGCGCGCCGAAGAGTTCGAACGCCTCGCGCTTGTACTCCTGCTTGGGGTTCTTCTGCGCGTACGCGCGCAGGTGGATGCCCTGCCGCAGGTAATCCATCGCCGCGAGGTGCTCGCGCCAGTGGCGGTCGAGCTCCTGCAACATTACGGCCTTTTCCAGATGCCGCATGACCGGTGCGCCCACGGCCGCGACCTTGGCCTCGTAAGCGTCCTCGACGGCCTTCACTACGCGGTCGCGCAAGCCTGCTTCGGCGATCTCGTGATCGGCTGCGAGCCAGGCCTTCGGCTCGATCGACGTGATGAATTCGCGTTCGATCGATTCCTTGAGGTCGTCGAGCTTCCACTCCTCCTCGGGGCTCTCGCGCGGCACGAACTGGTCGATGAGGTTATTGACCACTTCCGCGCGAATGCCCGTGACGGAATCGGAGATGTCCTCCGCCGCCATGATCTCGGTGCGCTGCTGGTAGATGACCTTGCGCTGGTCGTTGGCGACGTCGTCGTACTCGAGCAGGTTCTTGCGCAGGTCGAAGTTGTAGGCTTCCACCTTGCGTTGCGCGCGCTCGATCTGGCGCGACAGCATCTTGCTCTCGATGACTTCGCCTTCCTTCATGCCGGCCGTGGTCAGCCAGCGCTTGGTGCGCTCGGGGTCGCCGAAGATGCGCATCAGGTTGTCTTCGAGCGACAGGTAGAACCGGCTCGAGCCCGGGTCGCCCTGGCGACCCGAACGTCCGCGCAGCTGGTTGTCGATGCGGCGCGATTCGTGCCGTTCGGTGCCGACGATGTGCAGGCCGCCCGACGCGATCACCTGCTCGTGCCGACGCTTCCAGTCGGCCTCGACAGCGGCGCGCGCAGCAGCGTCCGCCGGGTCGATGTCCGACAGTTCCGTCTTGAGGCTGCCACCGAGCACGATGTCCGTGCCGCGACCCGCCATGTTGGTGGCGATCGTCACGGTGCCGGAACGTCCGGCCTGCGACACGATGATCGCCTCGCGGTCGTGCTGCTTCGCATTCAGCACGTTGTGGTCGATGCCTTTCTGCTTCAGCAGGCCCGACAGGAGCTCCGAGGTTTCGACCGAGGTCGTGCCGACGAGCGCCGGCTGGCCGCGCTTAACGCACTCGCGGATGTCCTCGATGATCGCCTCGTACTTGTCCTTCTGTGTCAGGTAGACCAGGTCGGCAGCGTCGTCGCGGACCATCGGGCGGTGCGTCGGGATCACGACCACTTCGAGGCCGTAGATCTGCTGGAACTCGAAGGCCTCGGTGTCGGCCGTGCCGGTCATGCCTGACAGCTTGCCGTACATGCGGAAGAAGTTCTGGAACGTGATCGAGGCAACCGTCTGGTTCTCCTCGCGCACGTTCACGCCTTCTTTCGCCTCGACGGACTGGTGCAGGCCATCGGACCAGCGCCGGCCCGGCATCGTGCGGCCGGTGAATTCATCGACGATGATGACCTCGCCGTTGCGGACGATGTACTCGACGTCCTTGCGGTAGAGCGCATGTGCGCGCAGCGCCGCGTTCAGGTGATGCATCAGGCGGATGTTGGCCGGGTCATACAGGCTCTGTCCTTCGAGCAGCAGGCCCGCCTGCAGGAACAGTTCTTCGACGTGCTCGTGGCCCTGGTCGGAGAGGTGGACCTGCTTCGACTTCTCGTCGGCCCAGTAATCGCCCTCGCCCTCTTCCGTCTCCTGCTTCGAGAGACGCGGCACCAGCTCGTTGATCTTCATGTAGAGCTCGGTGCTCTCCTCGGCAGGGCCCGAGATGATCAGCGGTGTGCGCGCTTCGTCGATGAGGATCGAGTCCACTTCGTCGACCACCGCGAAAGCGAGTTCGCGCTGCATGCGGTCTTCGATGCGGAACGCGAGGTTGTCGCGCAGGTAGTCGAAACCGAACTCGTTGTTGGTGCCGTAAGTAATGTCGGAGCCGTACGCCGCGCGCTTCTCGTCCGGCATCAGGCCGGCCTTGACCACGCCGACGCTCATCCCGAGGAAGTTGTAGATCGGCGCCATCCAGTCGGCGTCGCGCTGCGCGAGGTATTCGTTGACCGTGACGATGTGCGCGCCCTTGCCGGCCAGCGCGTTGAGGTACGCGGGCAGCGTGGCAACCAGGGTCTTGCCTTCGCCGGTGCGCATTTCAGCGATCTTGCCGTTGTTCAGCACCATGCCGCCGATCAGCTGCACGTCGAAGTGGCGCAGGCCGAGGGTGCGGCGCGAGGCCTCACGGACGACCGCGAACGCTTCGGGCAGGAGGTCGTCGAGAGTCCTGCCGGCCGCGAGCTGTTCGCGGAACTGGACGGTCTTGGCGGCGAGGTCCGCGTCGGACAGGGCCTGCACGGCGGGCTCGAACGCGTTGATCTTCTTGACGAGGCCGTTGTACTGACTGACGAGTCGCTGGTTGCGACTGCCGAAAATGCGGGTGAGCCAATTAGCCACTGGGGCTCCGGGCGATAAGCGTTGAAAATAAAGGCGGAAATTCTACAGGAAGGCGGTCCCCGTAGTTGGGGCAGCCCTCGGTAGAGACAAGGGGATAGGGGTTAGTCGGAAGAGTTCACTGCCGCGATCGGACGGCGCAGGGACAGCAGGGTTTCGTTTGCCGTTGGCCTGAACGAACTATGGAAAGTACTGGTCGGGCTGGGTTCCGACTAACCCCTAACCCCTAACCCCCATCCCCTGTCCCCGATCCCCTGGTCAGGGCGCTGCGAGGTACTTCATCGGGTTCAGGACGTTGCCGTCCCGCAGCACCTCGAAATGCACGTGGGTGCCGGTGGAGCGACCCGTGCTGCCGATGACTGCAATGGCGTCGTTCTTCTGCACCGACTGGCCGACCCGCACGAGGTTGCGCGAGTTGTGGCCGTAGCGCGTCACGTATCCAGTCGGGTGTGTGATCTCGACGACGTTGCCGTAGCCCTGCTTCCAGCCGGAATACGATACGACACCGGGACCGACGGCGATGACGCGGGAGCCCGAAGGACCAGCGAAGTCGACGCCCGCATGAAACGCGCCGTGACCCGTGAATGGATCAGTGCGATAGCCGAAATGCGAGGAAATCCAGCCACCGATCAGCGGCAGCCCGCCCGGCATGATGCGTTGGCCGAGTTCGCGTGTCGCCATGACCACCTCGAGCGCCTGCAACTGCTGCTCGCGGTCGTTGATCTGTTCTTCGAGCGTGTCGAGCACTGAGGTGAGCTCAGGCACCTGCACGGAGCCGCCCTGCGCCTCCTGCCCCTCAGGACCGCCAGCGGGCGGCGGCTTGTCAAAATCGAACTCACCGCGGTCGAGGCCGGCCAGGTCCGTGAGCCGGCGACCCAGCGCGTCGAGGCGGATCAACTGGGCGTTCAGCGAACCCACGCGGGTGGCCAGGGCGTCGACTTTGCCGTCGATCTGTCCGCGGGCGGCCTGCAGGTCGGTCTTATGCTGGGCAATGGCGCGCGCGTAGGCACGATGCTCGGCACTGGCGCCGAGCAGGAAACGCCCGAGCGCCAGACCGGCGATGAAAATGCCGAAGACGAGAGCCATAGCCAACAGCAGGCGCGGCCCCGTCAGGTCGATCTCTTTGGTGCGGCCACGGGAGCCGGTAACGAATCGCAAGTTCATGCCACGCCAACCCCTGGGGTGCATTGATGGCGAAAAAGACACAATCGCTGTACCAGCCAGCGGGCATCGTTGCGTCGTGTCACGGATTCGCGAGACTATGCCCCGACAAGCTTCCACTTGGCAAACAAATCGACTGTTTGCACAGTTTCTCTTAACAATGACTGACCGCCTGAAACCGCTCTTCGGAGGCCTTGCGCCGGGCCTCGCCGCCCTCGAAAAGAAGGCCGTCGCAGCGCTGTCGCTGACCGAAAAAGTCCGTGCGGAGCTGGCAGAAGCCCTGCGTCCACACCTGGTTTCGGCGGCCCGTCGCGGCGGCGACCTGGTCGTCATCATGGATTCGGCGGCCTGGACACCCCGCGTGCGCTATGGCGCCCAGCCACTGAAGAAACGGCTGGAGTCGGGCGGCGAACCGCCCATCGGCAAGGTGCTGGTGAAGGTCAGAGGAAGGGGTTAGGAAGCGGCCGCGGCAGCGGCGACATAGCTGATCGGTGCGTCCTGCAGCGTCTCGAACGTCACTTCTTCCCATGCAGACTGGTCCGCAATCAGCGTGCGCAGCAGGCGGTTGTTGAGCCCGTGACCCGACTTGAAGCCGCTGAACTCGCCGATCAGGCTGTGCCCGAGCAGGTAGAGATCGCCGATCGCGTCGAGGATCTTGTGCTTCACGAACTCGTCTTCGTAGCGCAGGCCGTCCTCGTTCAGCACCCGGTAATCGTCGAGCACGATTGCGTTGTCGAGGTTGCCGCCAAGGGCCAGGTTCTGCGCGCGCATGTATTCCAGGTCACGCATGAAGCCGAACGTGCGGGCGCGGCTGACTTCGCGCAGGAACGTGGTCGTCGAGAAATCCATCGAGGCGACCTGTGACCGGCGCTTGAACACCGGGTGGTCGAATTCGATTTCAAAGTTAACTTTAAAGCCATCGTACGGATCGAACCGCGCCCACTTGTCGCCGTCCTCGACCTTGACGCTCTTCTTGATACGGACGAAGCGCTTCGCTGCGTTCTGTTCCTCGATTCCCGCCGACTGCAGCAGGAAGACGAACGGCCCCGCGCTGCCATCCATGATCGGCACTTCGCTGGCGCTCAATTCGACGACCAGGTTGTCGATGCCGAGGCCCGCAAGCGCGGACATGAGGTGCTCGACGGTCGAGACCGTGCCGCTGTCCGCCGTGAGGCTGGTGCCGAGCGTGGTCTGGCTGACGTTGCCGGCCCTGGCCGGAATGTCGATGAGCTGGTCGAGATCGGTGCGGCGGAAAACGATGCCCGAATTCGCCGGGGCCGGACGCAGGACCATCAGCACCTTCTTGCCGGTGTGCAGGCCCACGCCCGTGGCGCGGATCGAATTCTTGAGCGTGCGTTGCTTCAGCATGAAAGAGATTCGGCCAGGAACTTAGCCGCGAATTTTATCACAGGTGCCTGATAAACCCTAAGCCCATGTTTCTCATGGGTTTATAAGGACGCAGCGCGCTGTGCCTGGGCCCAGGCCAGGTCCGCGATCGAGTCAGTGAACTGCGCGTACTCACGGGCCTGCGCGCTGACGGCCGTGCCCCGCACCACCCGGCTCCGGATGCCGTGGAAGATCCCGGCCAGCCGGAACATGCCGAAGGCCAGGTAGAACTCGAGGTCGCGAGGATCCAGCCGGAAGCCGGTGACCTGCTCGTAATGCGCCACATACTCCGCTTCGGTCGGCAGGCCGAGCGCCGCCGCGTCCCGGTCGCCGAGCATCGGTGTCGAAAGCGATGGCAGCCGATATGCCATCAGGTGGTAGGCGAAGTCGGCGAGCGGATCGCCCAGCGACGAGAGTTCCCAGTCGAGGATCGCTACGACGCGCGGCTCGGTCGGGTGGAACACCGCATTGTCCGAGCGGTAATCGCCGTGCACGACCGCGGCGGGCGGTTCCTGCGCCGGCATGTTGCGGGGCAGCCAGTCGATGACACGCTCCATGGAGTCGATGCGACCACCCGCGGTGTCTTCCAGGTACTGTTTCGAGAAGCGCGCGATCTGCCGGCTCAGGTACCCGGTGGGTTTGCCGTAATCGCCGAGGCTCGCGGCTGCGGGACGCACCCGGTGCAGACGCGCGAGGGCATCGCAGAGCCCCAGCGAATGTGCACGTCGGTGTTCAATCGCCACATCCGGAAACGAGGGATCCCAAAAGATGCGCCCCGCGACATGGTCCATCACATAGAACCAGGTTCCGATCACGGTTTCGTCGGTGCAGAGCACGTGAGTGCGCGGCACGGGCACGTCGGTGTGCTGACCGAGCGCGGTGATGACTTTGTATTCGCGATCGACCGCGTGGGCCGAGGCCAGCAACTGGCCCGGCGGCTTGCGACGGAGCACGTACCGTTTCGACGGCGTCGTCAGCAGGTACGTCGGGTTCGACTGGCCGCCCTTGAACTGCCGGATCGACAGTGGCCCCGCGAATCCGGCAACGTGCGCCTCGAGGTACTGCTGCAAGCGGTCGCGATCGATCTCGAGACCGGGACGCATCTCGGTCGTCGCGGCTTCGATCGTCGACACAGTCGTCGTTCCGGTCATGCGCTCACCCCGCGACCGTGGCCGGTCATTGCTTGCCCGGGAACTACTGGCCCGAGAATTTCGGCGCGCGTTTCTCGCGGAACGCGGCGACGCCTTCCTGGAAGTCGTGGCTATCGATGCACGGCGCCTGCAGCCGGGCCTCGGCGCGGATCGTCTGCTCGTAGCCCATGTCGGGTGCGCTGCGCAGCAATTGCTTCATGTAACCGAGCGCGATCGGCGCAGCGTCGCATAACTGTTCGGCCCAGGTCACGGCCGCAGTCACGACCTGGTCGTCGGGCACGACGCGATTGGCCAGGCTCCATTCCAGGCACTTCGCTGCCGGCACGCGATCGCCGCTGATCGCCAGCTCGAATGCGCGGCGGTGACCCACGCGCTCAGTCAGCAGCCACGTGAGACCACCGTCGGGCACGAGACCGATCTTCGCGAATGGAACCTGGAAGAACGCGCTCTCGCCCATGACAACGAGGTCGCAGACGAGCGCGAACGAGCCGCCGATACCCGTCGCGAAACCGTTCACGGCGGCGATCACGGGCTTCGGCATGGTCGCGATCGAGCGCAGCGCAGCGCCGTATTCCTCGTTGAGCTGACGCTCGACGTCGGTGCCCGACGTCATGGGCTCGGCCTTGAGATCGGCGCCCGCACTGAATCCCCGGCCGGCACCCGTCAGCACGACGGCGCGGACGGAGTCGTCGGCCGCCACTGCCTGCAACTCTTTCTTCAAGGCATTGCGCAGGCCGGACGTGAATCCGTTCAGCGATTCGGGCCTGTTCAGCGTGACGATCGCGACGCGACCGCGGCGTTCAACCAGCACTTCACTCATGGCGACTCGATCTCCTCACGAAGCCTTGGCCGCGGCCTTCGCCGCGCCGTCATAGTACGTCTCGCCCGACTGCGCGCGTGCCAGCAGGCCCTTGGTCGGCTTGAAGCGTTCGCCGTGCAACCTGGCGAGGCGCTTGCACTCGGCCACGAACTTAACGGGTCCGATCGTATCGATGTACGAGAGCGTGCCGCCGGTGTAGGCCGGGAAACCCCAGCCGAGGATCGAGCCCAGGTCGGCTTCGTGCACGCTGCGCAGCACGCCTTCCTCGAAACAACGCGCCGTCTCGAGCGCCTGGATGTACAGCAGGCGCTTCTTGAGCTCCTCGACATCCGGCTGCGTTGCGAGTCGCGGATACTCGTGCGCAAGCCCGGACCAGAGCACCTTCTTGCCGCCTTCGGGATAGTCATAGAAGCCTGCGCCGCTCTTGCGGCCGAGGCGCTTCAGGTCTGCGACGAAGTGTTTCACGACCGGCCAGCTGACCGGCTCCTTGTACTTCACGCCGAGGTCTTCACGCGACTGCTGCATGACCTTGTACGCAAGCTCGAGGCTCACTTCGTCGCTGACAGCCAGCGGACCGACCGGCATGCCGGCAAGCTTGCCCGCACTTTCGATGAGCTGCGGATCGACGCCTTCGGACAGCATCTTGGCGCCTTCGGCTGTGTAAGTGCCGAAGCAGCGGCTGGTGTAGAAACCGCGGCTGTCGTTGACCACGATCGGCGTCTTCTTCAGCTGGCCGACGTAATCGAGCGCACGCGCGATCGCCTCAATGCCCGTCTGCTTGCCGACGATGATCTCGACCAGCGGCATCTTCTCGACCGGCGAGAAGAAGTGGATGCCGATGAAGCTCTTCGGCCGCTTCGAGGCCTTGGCGAGACCCGTGATCGGCAGCGTCGATGTGTTGCTGGCGAATACGGAAGTCTTCGGGATGACGGC
Source organism: Steroidobacteraceae bacterium (assembly GCA_049687035.1). Taxonomy (GTDB): domain Bacteria; phylum Pseudomonadota; class Gammaproteobacteria; order Steroidobacterales; family Steroidobacteraceae; genus RPQJ01. Next base: position 6,420 of record JBAVIQ010000660.1, on the reverse strand, counting down.
CTCGGCTTTTGCCGTGACGTCGGCCTTGATGCCGCGATGCTCGAACACCGCTTCAATCACGAGATCGGCGCCTTCGAGCTGCGCGTAGTCGAGCGTCGGCTTGATGCGTGCGAGCACGGCCTCGGCCTGCTCCTGCGTGCGACGCCCCTTTTCGACGTCCTTCGCCAGCAACTTCGCGGCATAGGCCCTGCCCTTCTCCGCCTGCTCGGCCGTCGAGTCGATCAGGATCACTTCCATGCCCTGCATTGCTGAAACGTAGGCTACACCTGCTCCCATCATGCCGGCACCGAGCACACCGAGCTTCGTCACCTTCGACCTCGGCACATCCGCCGGGCGCACCGAAAGCTTGTCAGCGTTGCCCTTGTTCACGAACATCGTGCGGATAAGGTTGCGTGCGACCGGGCCGGTCACGAGCGTCGCAAAATACTTGGACTCGACTTCGAGACCCTTCTCGATCGGCAACAGCGTGCCTTCGAAGACGCACGACAGGATCGCAGCCGGCGCTGGATAGTTGTGCAGCGTCTTCTTGGCGACGAGCGCCGTGGCGCCCATGAAGGTCTGCGTCGCACCTGCGCTGGCAAACGCCACGCCGCCCGGCACGCGATAACCCTTCTGGTCCCATGGCTGCACCGCCACCGGCGAACCCATGAGCCAACGCTTGGCCGCGGCGATCAGCTCGCCCGCCGGCACGACTTCGTGCACCAGGCCCAGCTTCTTCGCCTCGGCGGCCGGGATGTTGCCGCCTTCAAGCAGGTACGGCAGTGACTGCGTCACGCCGATCAGGCGCGGCATGCGCTGCGTACCGCCGCCGCCCGGCTGCAGGCCCACCTTGACTTCGGGCAGGCCGACGAACGCCTTCGGGTCGTCGGCAATCACGCGGTAATGGCACGCGAGGCACACTTCGAAACCGCCGCCGAGCGCAAGGCCATTGATGGCCGCAACAAACGGCTTGCCGCAGGTTTCGATCCGGCGCAGCAGGCGGCCCAGCCCCGTAAATCTCTCGTACACCTGCACCGGCGTGAGCTGCGGACCAAAGCTGCGCAGGAATTCGGTGAGGTCGTAGCCGGCGAGGAAGCTCGGCTTGCCCGATGTGATGATCGCGCCGCGGATAGCCGCGTCGGAGACGACCTTGTCGACGAGCGCAGCGAGTTCCGTTTCGACGTCGGGACCGAGCACGTTCATCGAACGTCCCGGGCTGTCCATCGTGATCAGGGCGATGCCGTCGGCGTCGACGGCCAGGTTGAAGTGCTTGGACATACTGCTGGTTCCTGGTCGGTCGGCGCGTCAGACGCGCTCGATGATGGTGGCCGTGCCCATGCCCGCGCCCACGCACAGCGTGATCAGCGCGGTATTGAGATTGCGGCGCTCGAGTTCGTCGAGGACGATGCCGGTGATGATCGCGCCGGTGGCGCCCAGCGGGTGACCCATCGCGATCGCGCCGCCGTTCACGTTGACATTGTCGTGCGAGACGCCCACCGCGCGCATGAAGCGCAGCACGACGGCGGCGAACGCCTCGTTGACTTCGAACAGGTCGATGTCCTTGACCGTCATGCCGGCGCGCTTCAGCAACTTCTGCGTCACCAGCGCGGGGCCGGTCAGCATGATCGCGGGCTCGCTGCCGATCGACGTGAACGCACGGATGCGCGCGCGCGGCTTGAGGCCGGCCTTGCCGCCAAAACGCTTGCTCCCGATCAGCACGCCCGCGGCGCCGTCGACGATGCCGCTCGAGTTGGCGGCCGTATGCACGTGGTTGATCGAATCGACTTCCGGGTACTTCATCTGCGCGACGGCATCGAAGCCCGCCTGCTCACCCATCGTCGCAAACGCGGGCTTCAGCGAGGCCAGGCTGGCAAGTGTTGCATCCGGGCGCATGTGTTCGTCACGGTCGAGCATGACGCGGCCGAGGATGTCCCGGACCGGCAGGATCGACTTGGCGAAGCGGCCTTCAGCCCAGGCGGCTGCGGCGCGGCGCTGGCTCTCGACGGCGTAACCGTCGACGGTCTCGCGCGTGTAACCATCGAGCGTTGCGATGAGGTCAGCGCCCACGCCCTGCGGCACGAAGTACGTGCTGTAGGCGACAGCCGGGTCGGCCACCCACGCGCCGCCGTCGCTGCCGATCGGCACGCGCGACATCGATTCGACGCCGCCGGCCACCACCGCCTGCGACTGGCCCGACATGAACTGCGCGGCGCCGTTGTTGATGGCCTCGAGACCTGAAGCGCAGAAGCGGTTCAGCTGCTGGCCCGGCACGGATTCGGCGTAGCCTGCGACCAGCGTCGCCACGCGCGCGATATCGGCGCCCTGCTCGCCGATCGGCGAGACGCAGCCGAGCACGACGTCGTCGAGCAAGGTCGTGTCGAGGTGGTTCCGATCGCGCACGGCCTGCAGCGTCTGTGCCGCGAGCTGCATCGGGGTGATGCTGTGGAGCGAGCCGTCGGGCTTGCCGCGGCCCCGCGGCGTGCGGACGTGGTCATAGATGAAGGCGTCGGCCATGCGTGTGACTCCGGTCAGGCCGCGCGGGCGATCACGCTCCACGTGGCGGTTCTTCGAAACCTGCGGGTTGGGGCGGGCCCGTGGCCGGGGCCCACTCAACATCATAAAGGACTGGCCAGCGGAACGTCAGCTCGGCCGACCCGGCCGTGTCGCAGAGGGCGCAGTCCCGCTCAGGCCAGGCCGCCGGCTGCGCGCAGTTGCTCGATTTCCGCTGTGGAGAACCCCGCTTCCACCAGGACCTCCCCGCTGTCAGCGCCCGCACGATGCGGTGCCTGGACCGGTGCTGCCGCGGTACGACTGAACCGCGGCGCCGGCGCGTGCTGCTCAACGCCATTTACCGTGATGAAGCTGCCGCGCGCGACGTTGTGTGGATGCTGCGCGGCCTCGCCGAGACTGAGTACAGGTGCGACGCACGCGTCCGTCCCTTCGAAAATGGCGGCCCACTCGTCCCGTGTCTTCGTCCGGACCGCCGCCGCGATCGCGGCTTCCGCCTCTGGCCAGTGCTTGCGGCCCGCCGGGTATCCCGCCGCCAGGAATTTCCTGTCGACGCCGAGCTTCTCGATCAGCAGCGCATAGAACTGCGGTTCGATCGAGCCGATGGCGAGGTACTTGCCGTCGCTGGTTTCGAACGTGCCGTAGTAAGGCGCGGCGCCAGCGAGCATCAGCTCCCCGGTCTCGTCGCGGAATTCCGGATCAGCCGCACGTTGCGAGAAACAGAGGCAGAGCAGTGCAATCGCGCCATCGGTCATGGCGGCATCGATCACCTGGCCCTTGCCGGAGCGCGACGCTTCCAGCAACGCCGCGAGCAGGCCGGAGAGCAGCATCATGCCGCCGCCGCCAAAATCTGCGATGAGGTTCAGCGGTGGGACCGGCTTGCAACCGCGTGGGCCAATCAGATGCAGGGCGCCGGTGAGCGCGAGGTAATTGATGTCGTGCCCCGCCGAATGCGCAAGGGGCCCGGACTGGCCCCAGCCCGTCATGCGCCCGTAGACGAGCTTTGGATTGCGCGCGAGACAGACGTCCGGTCCCACGCCGAGGCGCTCGGCCACACCGGGCCGGAATCCTTCGAGCAACGCATCCGCGCCGTCGATGAGCCGCAGCAGCGCCGCAATTCCCGCCGGGCTCTTCAGGTTGAGCGCAATCGAGCGACGATTGCGCAGCAGGGTATCGACCGGATCCGGATCCGCGGCCTGCGCGGAGGCGCGGTCGACGCGGATGACCGTCGCACCCATGTCGGCCAGCATCATGGCGCAGAACGGCGCCGGGCCCAGCCCCGCGAGTTCGATGATCCGGATTCCCTGCAGCGGTCCCATACATTCCAGCCTCACGATGTGTTGCGAGCGACTGCCTTCCTACCATTGGCGCGCCGGCGAGGGAAGCACGGTTCCTGCCAGCGCTACGCAATGCGGTCGATTCGCATCGGGCGATCCGCGTTGGATCGACCGGCCGGGGCCACGTATCCTGCGCGGGCTTTCGCACACTGCCGGGTGAAATCGATGCTGCCCCTGCTGCAAGGAATCCGCGTCCTCGACTTCACGACGATCGTGCTCGGCCCGTATGCGACGCAGACGCTGGGCGATCTCGGCGCGGACGTCATCAAGATCGAACCGCTGCAGGGCGACCTCTTCCGCACCGTGCGACCGGGCCGGTCGCGCTCGATGGGCGCAGGCTTCATGGGATTCAACCGCAACAAGCGCTCGCTCGCGATCGACCTGAAGCGGCCGGAGTCGCGCGCGGTGCTGGCGCGACTCGTCGCTGGCGCCGATGCCGTGGTGCATAACATGCGGCCAAAGGCAGCCGAACCGCTGGGCCTGGCCTACGAACGACTGGCGCGCATCAAGCCCGACCTCGTCTATGCGTTCGCGGCCGGCTACGACCAGAGCGGTCCGAATGCCAACGAGCCCGCGTACGACGACATCATCCAGGCCGCCTCGGGCGTCGCTGCCTTGAACGCGAATGCCCAGGGCGAACCGCGGTACCTCGCGACGATCCTCTGCGACAAGGTCGGTGGCTTACACCTTGCGATCGCGGTGGCAACGGGTCTCGCGCACCGCGCCCGCACGGGTAAGGGCTGCTGCATCGAAGCGCCCATGTTCGAAAGCACGGTCGCGTTCCTCATGTCGGAGCAGTTGGGCGGAGAAACGTTCGTACCCGCGCTCGGACCCACGGGCTACGACCGGTTGGCCGCACCCAATCGCAAGCCGTACCGCACGCAGGACGGCTTCATGGCGATCCTGCCGTACAACGGTACGCACTGGACGGCTTTCTTCGAGATCATTGGACGCGCCGAATTCGCGCATTCGCCGCAGGTGCAGGACCCGGTGCTGCGCAGCCAGAGCGTCGACTCGCTGTACGCGATCATTGCCGAGGTGGCGCCCACACGAACGACCGCACATTGGCTTGAATCACTGCGTGCCGCCGACATTCCCTGTGCGCGCGTGAATTCAGTCGGTGAGCTGTTGCAGGACCCGCACCTGCTCGCGACGGGATTCTTCCATGAATACGATCATCCGACGGAAGGGCGCCTGCGCGCGCCGCGTACGCCGTTCCGCTGGCATGGCGGGGCGGAGGCTGCGGACCGGCACGTACCTCGCCCCGGTGCTGACAGCCGCACGGTGCTGACGGAAGCGGGATTCGAAGGCGCGGAGATCGATCGGCTCGAGGCCGACGGCGTCATTCGCGTCGATGACGCAACGGCGGGCTGATCACCATTCGCTGTTGTAGCGACCCTGCTTGAACCGCGTGCCGGGTGCCGGCGGTTGCTCCGGCGGGCCCGCGAAACACTGCGCACTCTCCATCCATTGCCGAGCGATGTCGCCCGTCACCGCAAGACTGGTGTCGAGCAGATTTCGCGTCTGCGCGACCACGCGGCAAAAATCCACCGCGCTGCCTGCGACGCGTTCCGCCGTCGCAGGATCGTTCCACTCCCAGAGCGCGCCTGACGGGCTCGTCAAACGCACGTACGGCTTTACCGCAGGCACTTCGCGGCGGTTGACCTTGAAAGTCCAGCCGAAGGTGTTGACGCCCATCACAGCGATGTTGCGCAGCCGGTCATGCTCGACGCGATCGATGCCGAGCGCGTCGAAGATCGCCTGCCCATGCGCCCAGGTTTCCATCTGCCGGGCACTCATGAACGACCTCGCGCTCATGTCAGGCCCGGCCCAGGCCAGGCGATGGTCCGGCTCGAACGCAGCGTAGATATCTGCAAGCCGCTGGTACTGGCCGCGCCAGCGCTCGAGCAGAGCGGGGCCCGCGCACCCGTCCAGCCATCGCCTCGAATAGTCGATCAGCGAGACGCCGGTGGTGCTCGCCTGGAAGATGTCGCGGAACAACGCCTGGACTTCGTCGCGACTGCGCGCGGCGATCTCCGCGGCGTGGTCGAAGAAACAGAGGTGGCCGAGAACGTCGTCGAACGTCCAGCCCTTGAACTGCGTCGGCTCGGCCCAGGCTTCAACCGGTGCGTTCTCGAGCGCCGAATGCAGCGCGTCGCATTCGTCGCGGAAGTCGAGCGCCTGGCCCAGGCCGGCGGTGCTGTCGGCACACATCGTTGTTCACCTTGCAACCGATGGACAGAGCCAGGCGGAGGCCCGGAGCAGGGAACCTCCACCTGGACTCTGCGTGCCTTTCCCGAGGCTGGCGGGAAAGGCGGTCGTCGTCAATCGGCCTGCCGGCGCAGGAACGCCGGAATGTCGATGAACGATTCGTCGCCGTGGTCGTGGCTCAGACCATCGCCAACCGCACGCGCACGCTCGCGCAGGCGCGGCGGCGTGTCATAGGCCGAGTAATCGCCCACGCCGAGCGGCGCACGACGGCGGTCGGCACGGCCGACGCCCTGGACCATCGTCGGCTGCGGCACGGCCTTGGCCACGGCGCGGCCAATGCCGGTTGCGACGACGGTGACGCGGATCTGGTCTGTCATCTCCGGAT
>JBAVIQ010000659.1:0-20168 GCA_049687035.1 Steroidobacteraceae bacterium | reverse complement strand
CAACTGGAGATTCCTGAATTCGGGCCAATCGACGACGTAGGTGTAAAGATCGATCCCGAGCCGCTTGAGGACCTGTTCGATGTTGTTTACCGCGAGTTCCGAGTTCCAGCCATTATCGAAGTGAATCGCAAGCGCGCGCAACCCGAGGGCGCGAACGAGGTGAGCGACGTACGTGCTGTCGACACCACCGCTGACCCCGATGATGCAGTCGTACTCGTGACCTTGCCCGTCGCGCTTGATCCTTTCGACGATTTCGGAGAGTGCGCGGCGGCCTTTCTCCCCCCCCGACACCCTGGATTCGAGCAGTTCGTCGTAACGGCGACAATGATTGCACAGCCCGCCTGCGTCGAAATCGATGGACGGGTCCGCTTTCGTGTCCATGACGCAGCGACAGCAACGTACGAACGATCGCTCTGCAGCAGCGGTACTCACGCGAACAACTCCTCTAGCTCCCGTCGCTCTGGATAGGTGATGAGTACGGCTTTGTGCTTGCCGTGGAACACGAAGAAACTGCCGGCAGCGACTGCTGACGCACCGTGATTCACCGCTTCCCGGAAATGGTCGAGTCTGCCGGCGCCGCCGGAAGCCACGACAGGGATGGAAACGGCCTCGGATACCCGCCTGATCAGATCGAGGTCGTAGCCCGTCTGAGTGCCGTCCCTATTGATTGAATTCAGAAGAACTTCGCCGGCGCCGAGCCGCTCGGCTTCTTGCGCCCACGCAACCGGATCGCGCTTGCAGTCTTCCCGGCCCCCCATCGCCCACACGCTGTACTGGCCACGCCAGTTGCGCCGGACATCAATCGAGACCACCACACTCGAGCTGCCTGCCATTTCCGCCACGCTGCCGACCAGCCCGGGAGTCCGCACCGCCGCCGTATTGATCACCACCTTCTCGACGCCCAAGGCGAACAGGCGCCGGGCGTGGTCCGTCGTGGTGATGCCCCCGCCGTAGGCGAACGGCATGAAAGCTTCGCTCGCAATGTCCGCGAGCAGTTCGAAATTGGGTTCGTTGCCGGAAGTGGTGGCCGCGATGTCGAGAAACACGAGCTCATCGACTTCCTTGTCGTTGAAGATGCGCACGGCGTTGATCGGATCGCCGACGTATCGCGGCGATCCAAACTCGACCGTCTTGACGAGTCCACCGTCGCGCAGCAGCAGACAGGGAATCACTCGGGTACTGAGCATCAGAGATTCGCGAAGTTTTGCAACAGCGCCATGCCGAAGCGGTGACTTTTCTCGGGGTGGAACTGCAGGCCGTAGATATTCCCATGGGCAACGACCGACGTGAAATCGTCCCCGTAACGCGAGTAAGCCAGTTCGTCCGCGGGATCGCTGCAGACGACGTGGTAGGAATGAACGAAGTAGAAGCGCGATGGTTCGTCGAGTCCGTCGAGGAGCGGACTCGAGCGACGCGGCGAGATCGTATTCCAGCCCATGTGCGGCACCTTCAACAGCGCGCCCTCAGGCGGACGAAACCGGCGGCATGTCGCGTCGATGAGCCCGAGGCCGCTTGACTGGCCCTCCTCGCTGCCGTTGCCGAGCATCTGCATGCCGAGACAGACGCCGAGAATCGGCACCCCGTCCTCGACGACCTTGCGGCGCAGTATCTCGACCAGACCCCGCTCCACCAGCGCAGCCATCCCTTGATCGAACGCTCCGATGCCTGGCAGGACGATCTTCCGGGCGGTCGCCAGGCCTTCCGGCGTTCCAACCCGTTCGGCATTGACGCCGACCTTACGCAACATGTTGAGCATCGAACCCAGATTCGCCACGCCGTAATCGACGACGCTTATCAATTCCTCATCTCCAGCGTGGGGGCGACGTCATTGTAGATCACGGAGTAGGCCGTGGCGATGTGGCTCCAGTCGAAACGCTGCGCCTCGTGCACGCAACGCGCGCGAATCTGCGGCAGCCTCGCTGCGACCGCCTCGATGCACCCAGCGATATCCGCCACGTCCCGCGGGTTTGCTGCCTCGGCCACCGTGGCTGGCTCGAAATACCCGTCCACGCCCTGCCCGCGACTGTGGACGATAGGGAGCCCCTGCGACAGCGCCTCGATGTAGACGACTCCGAAGGTCTCAGAATGGGACACCATGACGAAGACGTCGTGACCACGGTAAATCCTGCGCAACTCGCGTGGGTCACCGACCCGTCCCACATGGGTCGCAAAGGGAAAGCGGCCGGAACGCAGGAGTCGTGCGACGCTCTCCGAACCGTCGCCGCCACCGCCCACCAACGTAAGCCGAGTGTCTCGCGACTTGGCCAGCAGATCCGCCGCGTCGAGCAGCGCCGGGATGTTCTTGTTGCGGGAGAAATCGCCGACGTAGAGCAGCCGCAACGGACCAGCCTCACGGCTGGTCGCCGGAGGGGTCTCCACGAGCCATTCCTCCCGGACTCCGTTCGGCACAATCGCCATCTTGATCATGACACGTTCCCGCAGGTTTGAGCCTAGGCGCCGCGCCAGGAGGTCAACGTAGGCGCGACTGAGGAAGACCACCTTTTCCGCCTCAGCCAGGACCTGGTCACGAACCCGGGCCAGATCCGGCCGGTATGTCATGAACGTGTTGATGTCCGTATTCCGCACCGCGACGATGAACGGGAGTCCGAACTTTCTCTTCAACGCAAGCGCAACGGCACCGTCGCTGTATAGAAAATGGGCGTGGACCAGGCGAATCGCGGCCAGATCCACCTGCCGGGGAACGTCGCGGGCCACGCGTCGGACCTTCGCCCGGAAAAAGAGACGGTCCCGGCGCGAAAGGATATGTCGCAAGTGGCAGGGTACACCGACGAGCTCCGGCGCACTCCATGCGGCCTCCTCCGCCGTCCTGACCGGCGCGTACACCTCCTGCGCGACGCCTTGCCGCGCCAGGTGCGTCACGAGTTGAGTGTAGATCTGCTGCTTCGCAAAGTCGCCGCAGAGATGAAGCACCGCGCCCGGCGGTTCACCATGAAACGCCAAAACCTTCCTCCCAGGCCGCGATCATGAAGTATTTCCAGCGTTGACCCAGTGGCAGCGAGTCGTAGCGGTCGACCAGCCGCCGGTGCTCGGTAATCTCCTGCAGCATCGGCGACTTCGCCACCTTCTCCTTCATCAGCCCGCCGGCGTCACTCAACCAGGTTCGTTCCGGTGCCTGGAATCCCAGCTTGTCGGTGCGCCAGGTGACTCGTTCGGGTAACACGTCGCTCATGGCCTTGCGCAATACAAACTTCGTCCAGCCGTCGTGGATCTTGCGCTCGGCTGGAATCGATATGCAGAACTCTACCAAGCGGTAGTCGAGGAACGGCAGGCGAGTCTCGATCGAGTGCCGCATGGAGTTTCGATCCTCGTAACGCAACAGGTGCGGCAGCTGCAAGGTGGCGATTTCATGAACCTGAAGGCGGGTCAGGTCACGAAAGGCGTCTGCGCTCTCAATGACTGCATGCCCGTCGTAGGAGTCCCGATAACTCGACCGAAGAAACGTGCGGGACTTCAGGCGACGCATGCGCAGCCCCGCATGCGTGAAGTAGTAGCGGTAAGAAAGCACCTCACGGAGCCCGAGCTTCGAATGCCGCGCCTGTGCGAGCGCCTCCCGGGCAAATCGCACCAGCGACACTGCGCCCAGAAACGCCGCGAAGTATCTCTCGTAGCCGAGCAGCACCTCGTCACCGCCCTGCCCGTTCAGCATCACCTTGCAGCCTAGAGCCTTCGCACGTTCGAAGACGTGCCAACCCATGAACATGGAGGGGCTGTGGAACGGCTCCTCCTGCGTGCGGACCAGATCCTGCAGGGTGTCCAGGAAGGCGTCGGTTCCAGGCGTAACGATGTGCAGTTCGATGCCGAAGTGTTCGGCCACGAGCTGCGCGTACTCGCTCTCGTCCGTTTCCGCGTCGATCGACCGGGCGTGGATACCCACGAAGCGGTCGTCGGTAGCCTCATGGTACATGCGGCTCGCAATGCCGCTGGTGGCGGAACTGTCGAGGCCGCCGCTAAGGCACGTTCCCACACGCACATCGGAACGCAGCCGGAGCCGGACTGAGTCCTCGAACAGGTCGCGCAGCCCGCGCATCGACTCTCCGAGTGAAAGGCCAGCGAATTCCTGCCTCGGCTCGAGCTGGTAGTATTGTTCGACGGTCAATCGATGAGTCTTGAGGTCGAAGCGCCCGAAGTGCGCCTGGGGAAAGCAGCTCACGCCCTCGAAGTAGGTATCCTGCGTGTGCCCGTCAATCGAGGTCAGCATTGACTCGATGACGACCCCCCGGTTTGCCTTCGCTGTGCCCAGGTACGCCAGCAGTTGCTTGATCTCTGAACCGAAGACGAAGTGGCCGGGTGTGTCGGCGTAGTAGAGGGGCTTCACCCCGAAACGATCCCGTGCGAGGAAGATTTCCTGCTTCACGGAATCGTAGATGGCGAAGGCCCACATGCCGTTGAATCGCTGCAGGCAATTCGCTCCCCAGCGCTCATAAGCCGCAAGAATCACCTCGGTATCGGTTCCCGAAGTGAACGTGCAGCCCAGCGCGCGCAGTTCCTCGCGAAGCTCGAGATAGTTGTAGATCTCGCCGTTGTAGGTGATCCAGTAACGACTGCGGTAGGGCATCGGCTGATGCCCCTGCTCGGAGAGGTCGATGATCGACAGTCGGCGATGGCCGAGTGCGACGTTCGACTCCGTGAAATAGCCGTGCCCGTCCGGTCCCCGATGCGCGACGACGTCGGTGATCCGCCGGATCAACTCCGGTGGAACCGCCGAACCGTTCCTGGACACGATGCCGCTAATGCCACACATCAGGCTTCTTCCGTCAATTTCCGCCGAGCTGGGGAGCCGCTGCCCGCCAGTGCTGCGTGAGTTCCGCGAGCGTCAGATGTCGGGCTCGTTCGCGACGCAAGGCCGCAACGGTGAAGCCCCAGCCCAGCGCCGGAAAGACCGATGCATAGATCGGCTCGGAAGCGATTGCCAACAGCAGCGCCACGGCGTTGAACTGGAATGCCATGCGCCATGCGGCTGAGGGCCACTCGGCCAAGAGCACGCGGGCTGCGCTGACGGCAAAAGCATAAACCATCATGCCGACGAAAAGTGCGAACGCGATGCCGCCGAATCCAGCCCAGGCAGACAGCAGGTTGTGCGCATAGCCGGCCGACCGATCGGCCCAGTGATACCCGAACGCGCCGAGGAATGGGTCTTCCCGAATCACACGGACGGCCTCGTCGCTGGCGAACAGCCGTTCCTGCCAGCTCGTCGAGGTCGCCAATTCGAATATTTCGGCGGCTCGCGTGTCGAGGAAGATCTCCCACGCTGCCAGGCCGGCGCCGACAGCCGCGAGCAATGCCAACACGCCCGCCAAGAGATTGCGCCGGCGGAACCCGAACACGAGGATGTGCAACGCCATCAGCAGGAGGATCGCGAACAGGTGCGCGCGCGATCCGAGCGCCATCAGCGCCACGGCGGCTGCCCCGAGGACGGACAACTGCGTGAGAAAGCCGGTCCTGAGCACCGACATCACGACGGCCACGACCAGAATCGCGCGGCCGATGCCCTGGTAGGTCGTGCCCGCATCCACGAGACCGGCATCGCCCTGGAACGTAAGAAACGGCCCGACGAACGATCCATGGACCGCGACGGCATGCACGAAGCACGCGGCGATGGTAGCAGCCAGGAGCGACAGCAAGCGCCAATCCCTGCCCTCACGCAACCTGACCCGCACGCCGATGAAGTAAGCAGCGAGCCAGATCGCGACCGTCGCGAGCGCTTCGGTCAAAGCGGCGTCGGTGTAGGAGCGATGGCCGCCCAACGCGACGGCAGCGAACGTCCACAGCACAAGGTAAGAGACTAGCGCGATGAAGCCGAGTTCGAGCAGCGGCGCCCTGTGCTTCCAGCCGGGAGCGGAGATTGCAATGTGCGCCAGACCGAACACCGCCATGAGCACGGCGCTCACACGAAACAGACCGCCGGCGAATGCCGGCGACCAACCCGACGCCACGGAATAATGGTAGAGCACAAAAACAGGGAACAGCAGGAGCACGCCTGCGTAGGCGGCGTAGCCCAGCAGACGGCCCGTCGGATCACCGACCAGTTCAGGTCCCCCGGGTGACATAGGCGGCTTCGAAGAATCCGTCGTATAGCGTCGTGTCGCCGCGAAAGAGAAGCCGCCAGTGCGCCGGCACCGGGTAAGTGTCTGCGCCGACGCGCGAGCCGTCGAACGCATTCACCTCGAGCGCACGCTGTTTCATGTAGAAGATGCCGCTCGTAATCCGATCCAGGTGGCTGAAGTAATTGCTGATCGATGCCACCGGCATTTCGGCGAAGCTATATATGTTCACGAACACGTCGACGGCGTCGGCGCGGATCGCCTCGATCTTGTGCGGTAGGAACAGGTAGACGCTTCCCGGCTGCAACTGGTCCCTGCCGATGTCGGTCGCGGATCGTGAGACATCGAACGGCACGACTTCGTCGGTCAATACCCGCGAGAGCCAGGACTGGGCGCAAACGAGCGCCTCGGGAAGGTCGAGGATCACGTACGTCACGTCGGGCATCATCCTGCGGCAAACGTAAGCGAGCCGCCCATACCCGGCCCCGAGTTCCAATATGACTTTCGGGTCACCGTCACGACCGGAAGCGCGCCAGGCGTTGCGAATGCGGTAGGCCTCCTCAACGCTCTGCAGGAAGTCCAGGCTCAACGCCCGGCCAAAAATCACCTCCTGATCACCCGTGCCACCGATGACCGGATCTTGCTCACGCTCCAGGAAACCATCGATGTCGAGTAACCGGACGTGCTTGTAGTAGAGGTGCAGCAGCGCACGGTACACCTGCCGGCTCTCCGGCTCGGGACCCGAGAACGTGCGATTGAAGTACTCGTTGCGGAGGTTTTCGAGCCCCCCACCCCAGATCGCGTTCGCATGCTGCCGGTTGAGGCGGGCCCAGAACTCGCCGGCCTGGTACGCCGGCGGCGACGCGACATTGTCGGCCTGCATCGCGCGGTACGACTGAACGTCACGCTCTCCGGTCGCAGCACCGCGCATACGATTGAATCCGCCCTTCAACAACAGGCTCCGTCGACGCGCCGCGTTGCGGATACCCGGGTTCGCCTGTAATGCCCTCAGGAACGCTGCGAGGCGTGCAGCGACCGCACGGGAGCGCACGATGGGGCCGTGTGTTTCGTCAGCCATGCTTTCCGCCGCCCCTCGATTTCGTCTTTGCCATGAACTTCCTAGATTCGGGCGCCAGAGCCTTGCGCGCCCGTAGGCGGACGATAACGCCCGAATACGTCGTCTACATGGCCGACGACGTCACCGATGTTCGCCAGACCCTCGACACGTCCCAGGCCCCGGGGGGCGCTTCCCAGCCGGCGGGCCATGTTTCCCGATAACGCCTGTACCCTCAGCCACCACACCCACACGACCGCGGCAATAAAGCTTCGCCCACGCACCAAGCCAGGGTTGCGGGCCCTCGCCTGGTCGAGTCTGGAGCGGTATGCGGGCGCGAACACCGCACAGGCCCCATACAGGCGATCGAACCGAAGTCTTGAGATCAAGTCCGCGCGATTCGTGGCCGTCAATGCATGGATCAGCGTCGCCGCCCAGAGCGTTGGCCCCGAAAAGTAGAACGGAACCTGCGCCGGCCAGCTCTCTGCAGTCCCATGCGGCAGAAACGCCTGATCCGCAATCTCACCGTGATGCTCGCGGCGCGCGCCCTGCGCCGCGCCGCTGACCGGGCACGAACCCGATATCACGACAGGAAACGCAACGCGCGCGAATCTGTCGACGACGGCCGACAACCCGACGGCGTTAGCCATGTCGGGGCTTGGTCCGGGAAAACAGGACCCCGCGCGGTCTCGCAGTCGTTCCATCGCCTTCCGAGCGACGATACCCTGATAGACGCTCGGCAAGTCACCGATGCGAATGCCGCCGCTTACCAGCACGCGATCGAGCGCCTCCGCGGAATCGACGACCTCCGTGACGCCCGAGTAGGCGGGCAGCCGCAACACGCCCTCCCGTTGCGCCCCATCGAGCGCGCTCTCCACCCCCGGCCAAAGATAGGTTGCGACGTTGACCGCAGCGGCATCAATTCCTTCGCGCTCGAGCCAGGCAGCGAGGTCGACAATGGACTCTGTCACCCCGTCGTCGTCGCCGATCATGCAGATGTAACGCCCTCGGGCGAGGGCCACACTGCGCGAAAAGTTCTCGGTGATCGACATCGGGGTCGCGTCGTGGAAGTAGCGTAGCCGAGAATCGCCCACACCCTCGAATTCGCGCTTGAACGCCTTCGGATCCGGACTGTTATCGTGGACAACGAGTTCGATTTCCGGGCTCTTCATCGCGAGTATGGTCCGGACCAGGTGCGCCAGGTAGTAGTGACGGTTTCGGGTGGGCACAACGATTGAAATGAGGGGGGTCGAGTCCACCAGGTTCACCTGTCTACGCCGCCCAGCAGAAACGCGCGATCCGCGGGCGCCAGACTCAGCATCAGACACCCCCCCAAACTGACCAGTACGGCGACAGCGATGACCAATAGGTTGCGCAACAACTCGCCGCCGTCGCCGAGCAAATGGTACCCCAACGCGCACACGGTCAGCGCGGCCGCCAGCGGGGCGAGCACGGTCGAAACAAGGAATCGGCCGAAGCGCGGAATTCCGATGAAACGGCGCACGACCCAAGTCATGTACAGCGGTACCACGACGCACTGCAGCAGCAGCCACATCGTGGCAGCGCCTGCAGCACCGTACGCCTTGGCGAGTAACCAGTATCCCGGCACCGTCACGAATACACTCAGGCAGATGACCAGGCTGCCCGTCAGGTTCTTGTGCGCGACCGCCACGCAGTGAGGAACCGTGCCGATCGCCAGCAACGCATAGCCCGCAACGAGCATCGGCGCGTAGGTCCCAATCGATTCCGGGTCGAGCTTCCCGGCCGTCCAGACGCTCATCAGGTAAGGACCGAAAAACAGCATCGACGCCAGTCCCGCGCAGACGATCCCTGCGACCAGCCGATGAGACACAATGAACAACCGGCGCACTAGGTCGTGATCGCCGGCGCTCGTACCGCGGACGAGCCTCGGCAGCAGCATGATTGTGACCGGAGAGACTGCAAATACCAGCAGTTGGGCGAACGTAGACACCAGCGTGTACTGGCCCAGGGACTCGAGCCCCCCCAACTTGCCTACGAAGATCTTGTCGATCTGCGTGTTGACAGCAGCGGTGACGGACACCAGCAACATTCCGCCCGTGAATGCCGAGTTTCCGACGACCGCCCCCCAATCGAACGCGCGTGGCTGCCCGCCTCCCTCCAACCCGATGACGCGATACAGCAGGGCCCGTGTGAACAGAGCGAAAAGGAGCGATGCGAACAACTGCCATGCCAGGAAGACAGCCGGCGTTGGCATGAAATACAGCGGCAGTATTACGAGACCGCTACGCACGATTCCCGCCGTCACGAGCACGAGGTTGCCGGCCACCTGCTGCTCCACGCCCAGCAGTCCGGCGACGTAGAAATTGAGAAGCATTTGCGCCGCGGCGGCTACGAATACGAGCCGGATAGATTCGGCAATCTCAGGTCGCGCAAGGTCATCACCGGAGACGATCATGCCGAATACGCCGACAGGCAGCAGCATCGCTGCGGCGATCATCATGCCGATGATCGCTGCATACACGACTTCGTAAGTGTGAAGAAGATTGGCCCTGTCTGCCTCGGTGCGGCTGTGAAGATTGAGTTCCCTGGCCAAGGTGGGCGACAGGCCGAGATCCAGGAAGGCGATCAGACCGCTCACGGCAATGAACAACCCCACGACGCCGAAATTTCCCAAGCCCATGAGATGCAGGTAGACAGGAGCGAAGAGAAAGTTGGCGAGGAGCACCCACACCCGCCCGATCACGTTGGCGAATAACTGCCGTGACGGCGACGGTCGGGAGGTGCCCGCGCTGAACATTCTCGTTGCCGGCACTCAGAGACACTGCCGGATGTAGTCGATACTGAGCAGGAGTTCCTTGATTTCGGGGATCGTCAGTTGCTGCGTGTTGTCGGAGGTGTAATCCTCGGCGACGTTCGCGCTCAGGTCGTGGTCCGAGACCGCACTGGCATAGTTCAAGTCACGATGATCCGCCGGCACACGAAGGAACCTGCCCATGTCTTCGGACTTGGATACGTCCTCCCGTGAAATCAGGGACTCAAAGCGCTTCTCGCCATGCCGCGAGCCGATCACTTTGATATTCGACTGGCTCGGGAAGATCTCGAGCAACGCCTTGGCCAGGTCCTCGACCGTGCAGGCCGGCGCTTTCTGCACGAATACGTCGCCCTGACGCCCGTGCTGGAAGGCGTAAAGCACAAGGTCCACCGACTGCTCGAGCGACATCAGGAAGCGTGTCATCTTCGGGTCGGTGATCGTGATCGGGCGGCCGGACTTGATCTGGTCGACGAAGAGCGGGATCACCGAGCCCCGCGAACCCATGACGTTGCCATACCGCGTGATGCAGAAAGTGGTAGTGCCATCGCGCACGACGCGAGCCTTCGCGATCACGAGTTTCTCCGCCATCGCCTTGCTGATGCCCATCGCGTTGATGGGATACACGGCCTTGTCGGTACTCAACACGATGACCCGTCGGACGCCCTCCGCAATGGCGGCGTCGATGACATTCTCCGTCCCCAGAACGTTCGTTCGCACGGCTTCCATCGGGAAGAACTCGCACGACGGGACCTGCTTGAGGGCTGCGGCGTGGAACACGTAGTCCACTCCTCGCATCGCTTGCCGGACGCTCAGCGGTTCACGGACATCGCCGATGCAAAACCGCACCTTGGGGCTCTGCAGGGCGACCCTCATGTCTTCCTGCTTCTTTTCGTCCCGGCTGAAAACGACAATCTCTCCGATGTCGGTATCCAGGAAACGATTCACTATGGTGTGGCCAAACGAGCCAGTGCCGCCCGTGATCATCAGCACCTTGTCAGCGAAAATAGAGGATTTCACTTCGCTCTCCATGATTCCACGATGCGGGTCCTGACACCGCCGGCCCCGGCCTCTACCAATCGCGCCTCTCCGGCAGCAGCGTTACGACGCGACCGAAATTCCCGCGAATCCTCGAGGCAATGTCGGCAGCGTAGTTCCAGGCCAGAATTATCGCGCAGCCTCCAGACTCGCCGCGGTACGGCACGATCGGGGTGTCCGTACCTGCGATGTATCTCCCCTGTCGTAGCGGTGAATCGTCGAACACGCGCTCGAACAGGGAACCCGTCCCGGTGAAATTGATGAACATCTGCGAACGCCCTGCCGCACCGTAGCCCGAAAGCGGACCGTAAGCCTCTGCCAGCGCCTCGAGCTGACGCCGGCAGCGCTCGATCGACTGTGGCAGGGACCCGGCGGCCACGAGCGGATCGGGCGCCACGGTGACCAACCATGGAGCGGCGGCATCGGGAAGCTTACGGGCGAGCATCCGCAGGCCGCCGCCGTGCATCCGCGTGCGATCGCACAGCACGAAATCGAATCCCGCGCGCTCCAGCAGGCTCCTGAGTGTCCCCTCTGTGAAGTACGTGAGATGTTCGTGGTAGATCGTGTCGAACTGGCCCTCGCGGAATATCAATTCACCGTCGTGCACTTCGATGGCGATCACGCCGCCGTCGACGAGCAGCAGCCGGACGACATCGAGCGTGGCCCGAACGTCGTGGATGTGAGCGAACACGTTGGAGCACGTGACGAGGTCGAACTTGCCGCGGTTGCCGGATTCCAGCACGAAGCCGGCGTCCAGGAAGCCCGTCGCGACCGCCAGGCCCTTGCCCCGCGCCAGCGACGCAACGTTGTCCGAGGCGTCGATACCCGCACAGGTAAACCCGCGGCGTTGCAGCCTCTCAAGCAGGATGCCGTCGTTACAGCCAAACTCGAAGACGCGAGTCGTCCCTGCAAACCGGGACGTCAGCCAGTCCGCATAGGCTTCAAAATGCTTGACCAACCCGGGCACCGTCGACGACGCATACCGGTATTCGTCGTGGAAGACCTCCTCGATCGGCGGCAGGTTGACGACCTGGAGCAGGCCACACTGCCTGCACTGCGTGAGGTCCAGCGGGTATTTCCGAACCGGCTTGAGGGAATGCGGCGACACCGGAAACTCCCCAGCCAGGGGCTGCGGCCCGAAATCGTGCAAGGTCACCAGATTGACCGATCCGCAACCACGACAGGCGGTCGCCTTCATACCGGCACACCTCGCTGCTCGAGTCCCGCGTAAAAATCCTTCATTCGACCAATCATGCTTCCCCAATCTGGAGGTTCGTAGCCGATCAGGCTGCGGAACTTCCTCGAGTCCAGGCTGCGGTCGCTCACTGGCTCTTCGGCCGGCAGAATTTCCAGCTGACGCAGGCCCCAGGCAGCGCTCAGACGCTCGATAAGTTCAAGCTTGCTGATCGGGCTGCTCGAGAGATGGAACACGCCAGCAGGCAACGTGTCCTGTCGCAGCACGCGGCCGATGACCGAGGCGATCTCGTCGACGGTCAGGCCGGAGAACACGACATGACGGAACCCCGTCACTGCACCCCGTTGCCGCAGCAGCCAGTCAAGCAGCGATTTCCCTCCCTGCAGGCTGCGCCCGACGAGCGAAGTTCGCAGCACGAGCGACTGCGGTCCACAGGCCTCGCCCAGGTACTTGGACATCCCGTATGCATCGTCTGCATCGGGCAATGTGCGCTCATCGTAGTGGCCCGATCGTCCCGAGAAGACGCCGTCCGAGCTGAAGTGAATAAGGCGAAAACCCTGCGTTGCAGCGATGGCGTCGAGTCGGCGAGGCAGTATTGAATTCACCGCGAACATCCGACGCAAATCGCCGTCGACGGCGTCGAGCCTGTTAACCCCGATCGCGTTGATGACAACGCCGGGCCGGGTCCGGTCGATCGCGCTCACCACCGACCCGAATTCCTCGGCATCGATACTCGTGAGGTAGCACAGGTCGCGACACCAGGAGCTCGTAGGCGCCGAAGCGCCGCGCACACCGCCAACGATGTCACCACCCGCATCATGCAGGACGCGATGCAGTGCGAAGCCGAGCATCCCGCTCGCACCGAGCACGAGGACTCTCACGGCAGGGAATCGACCCGCCCGCGCGCCGATCCTTGCTGCCGGGTCGCGTGCCAGAGAAGCACGGCAAGCATGGCCAGCAGTCCCGCGACCACCGTCGAGAGAGCGACGACCTGGACACGTTTCGGATGCGACCGGAACTTCGGCGTCTGCGCCCGGTCGAGCAC
The DNA here is from genome assembly GCA_049687035.1 of Steroidobacteraceae bacterium. Lineage (GTDB taxonomy): Bacteria > Pseudomonadota > Gammaproteobacteria > Steroidobacterales > Steroidobacteraceae > RPQJ01. The sequence continues at coordinate 6,983 of JBAVIQ010000659.1, read as the reverse complement.
GCGGAACGCCGCGTCCTTCTGCACCCGCGCAACCATCGCCTTCTGCATCTCGGAGTCGAGCAGCCTGCCGACGGCCTGCTGCAGGACGACGACATCCGTGCCGGCCAGTTCCTGCTTCAGGTACTTCACGTTGGCATCGGCTTCGGACAAGTGCCTGCCGCGAACCTTCGCGTTGAGGCGTTCGACCAGATCATTTGCCCACTTCGCGGCCGTCGCCGGATCCTTCCATTCGATCGCCAAGGTCACGAGACCCGTCTTCTTGTCTTCGCGCACGATTCGCACGCGTTCGTCGAACAACTTGACGGCGTCCCGCAGGTCCGGCTCGCGCCCGGCGACTTTCCGGCTCCATCGGCCCTTCGCAGCGTCCCAATCGTCGGCGAAAAGCACGGGCACGAGGTTGTTGGCTTCGATGAAGTCAGCGGTGAATTCAGTCGACGTGAGCATCGCGATCGATTCCGCCGAACTGCCGCCGCCCATGCGCAGGTTGCCGAGCCCAACCAGACCCCCGAGTGCCCCGAGCGATCCGGCAAGGCCGCCTGGAAGCGACGACTCGTCAGCCGGAACCAGCAGTGTCTGCGCCCGGTACCAGGGCGGCGCCAGCAGCACGTAAATGCCGGACGCGATGGCCGCCAGCGCGGTTACCGTGGCAATGAATGACCGCCCCTTGCGGAGCCATGACCACGCCTGGGCGAGGTCAGCAGAGCTGGACTCGTCGGCAACGACCAGGTTCTGCAAATGCAGCGTCAGCGTGCGGGCGGACTCGTCTGTTGTATTGACCATATCTGGCGCGTCAGCTACGAACTGCCCCATCAGAATGCGTTGGCTGCAGGCCGGCCATTGGTATCACTGATGGTAGGGCTGTCATTGCTGTCCTGGTCGAAGCGACGCGATCAGAGTGACCCGATCGCGGCAACTGCAACGGCAAGGTTGTAGATGATCGTGGTCACAGCCGTCCACAGCGGCAGCGGCCGCATGCGCTCTGCGTCAAGCGGCACGACGATGGTATCGCCCGGCTGCATGCCCGCGTCGGACTTGAACCACCTGCTTTCGCCGCCGGATTCGACGCTGCCGTTCGCGCGCACGACATAGATGCGCTTGTCGTCGGCCTTCTTGGTCACGCCGCCGCTCATGCGCAGGTAGTCGTCACGCGTCAGACCCGCGGTGTAGAGGTGGGACGTCGCGTTCTGCACTTCGCCGATGATCGTGACTTCCTGCGAGCGCTTCGGGATGCGCAGCCTGTCGCCCGTCTTCAGGATGAGGTCGTCTTCCGAGTTGGGTGCCGCCGCGAGCACACGGTTCAGGTCGATGACCAGGCGGCCAACCGGCTCGGCCTTCTGCAGGTCCGCGAGCAGTGACTGGCCGATCGCCAGTGTCTCCCCCGCCTGGTTGGCAGCGTTGCCGCCCGCCTGCGCGCCCTGCAACGCCAGCGTACTGAGGTCCTGCCGCATGCGATCCGTCAGCAGCTTGACCTGCTGGCGCTCGCGCTCCTTCAGTGATTCACGGGTGAAGACGCTGCCCTGCGCAAACGCCAGCGGAGTCAGCCCGCCTGCGCGCTGCAGGACCGAACGCATGGTCTCGCCGCGCTCGATCGGGTACTCGCCCGGAAACCGGACCTCGCCTTCCAGCGTGACGATTTCCTGCTGCGTCCACTCCGAGATCTCCTTGATCACGAGCGTGTCGAACGGGGTCAGAACGATGTCGGCGGCCGGGTCACCCGCCAACGCGCGTCCCAGGTCGACTTTGATGACGTCGGTCTTGCGTGTCTGGCCGTCGAAGACTTCGTAGCGCGCGAGTTCGGCTTCGGCAGCGACCGCCTGCTGCGCCAGACCGCCACCGGCACGGACGAGATCGTGGACCGTCATACCGATCTCGAGGGGGTAGTCGCCGGGTACGCGAACTTGACCACTGACACGGACGATCTGCGCGCGTTCGGCGCTGGTCGCCTGCACTTTCAACTCGGTGAGGATCGGCTGCAGGAACTGGGTACGGCCGTTCTCGAGATCGAACACCAGGACCTGGTCGCGCGGTGCCAGGAATGGGTTCGCATCGCTGCGCGGCGAGCGCAGGGCCTGCTCCAGGTCCGCCGACAAGGCCTGCACGCGTTTCGTACCCGGCTGCTCGCGCCGGATCAGTACATAGTTGAGGTCGGCATTAGGGCGCAGTTCGTCGACGGAGGGCAGCACGTCCGTGAGCCGCATGCCCTGCCGGAACTGGAAGGAACCTGGACGGAAGACGTGACCATTCAAGTGCACCGCACCGGTATAGGTCGGCCGGGCGCCCGGAATCCGGAGCAGGTCGCCGCTGCGCAACCTGGTGGTGCGCGCCTGGGGATCGCTGAGATCCACGTCGACGACGACGCGGTCGCGGCGTTCGTCGATGCGTTCAATCTTGGCAAGGCGCGGATCGGCCTCAGGCGTGAGGCCACCACTGAGGTGGAGCAGGTCGGCGACGGTTCCTTCGCCGCTCAACTCGTAGATGGCCGGTCGGCGAATTTCGCCGGTCACTGCGACAGTGTCGCCGACCGGAGGAATGAAAATTACGTCGCCCGGCTGCAGTCTCACGTCGCCGGAGGTGTCGCCGTTCAGCAGCAGGTCGTAGAGATCCAGCCGGCGCACCAGCCTGCCGCCGCGTTTCAGCTGGATGTTGCGCAACGAGCCGATGGTTTTCACTCCGCCGCTCGCAAAGAGCGCGTTGGTGACCGTTGCCAAACCGCTTACGGTATAGGACCCCGGAACCTCGGCTTCGCCGAGCACGAACACCCGGATCGAACGCAAGTCGCCCATCGAGACGACCGCCTGCGTTCCTATCATCTGTTCGGCGACGCGGGACTCGATGCGGCTCTTGGCCTGGTCGAACAGGAGGCCGCTCACGACGATCGGACCGAGTTCCGGGAACATGATCCGGCCATCGCGGTTCACGACCAGCGAATGCCGACCCTTGGTGCTGCCGATCAACTGGACTTCGATGCGGTCGCCGGGACCGACCACGTAGTCGCGCGAGACCGGCGCGTCCGTCACGGGCGCATAAGTAGACGGAACTCCCGCAAACAAATCGTACCCAAAGGGCTTCAGCGCCTCGGCCTCGATCTTCTCGAGGGGCAGCAGCGTCAGTCCGATCTTGAAATCGCGCAGCGATGGCTCGGAATTGATGCGTGCCGTGGCCTGCTCTTCCGTCAGCCCCGCGAGGGAGATCGGCGCGATGCCCGGCAGATGCAGGATGCCGTTCGCGTCGAGCTTGTAGGGATTACCGCGGGCCGCGCGTTCCCGCATGCCTTCGAGTCGCTCCGCCTCTGACTTGATGCGGGCAGGCGCGTCCAGCTTGAGCGGCTTGAGCTGGATGTCGAGCAGGATCGTGTCCCGCGCACGAATGCGCGGTTTGCGCGGACGCAGTTCCATCTGCTCGTTCGTATACTCTTTCGAGTCGCGCGTGTAGGTGCCGGTCGAATCGCGCGTGCCAGTCTCGGCCCCGTTCACGTCCCGCGGCCGGACCGTCTCGGGATTCTCGAGGCTGCGATCGCGCTTGACGCCGTCCCGGGTCGTGGTGCCGCCGCCGCTGTTGCCCATCGACTCGAGGATGGCCTGCTGCTGCTCCGGAGTCAGGTTCTGGAAGGTCTCCATCTGGTCCGCGGTCGGTGTCTGCGACTGAGCCGAAACGGGTGCCGCTGCGACGCACGACAACGCGACGAGCGCGACTGCCCACAGACTTTTCACGAGAGCGAACTGCCGAATGTCCCGCATGCCATTCCTCGAGCGATCGCGCGGCGCCGCAGCCGCGCTCAGCGCGCCGCCCGGTGCCAGGTCAGATAACCGCCGAACCCCTTATCGATGAGGGTGGCGTCGCCGGCTGCAATGTCCGTGTAGCCGACCGAAACTCCTATGTTACCCCATGTGTACGCCCGGTCGTGGCTCAGGCGCAGCTCGCGCACCTTGGCGGGTGAATTGGCCAGCGTATGACCCGCGGCCAGGCCAGCGCGGTTCACCTTGACGTTGCGCGCCAGCAGGTTCCACTGGTCTCCGGAGGGCTCGACCAACAGCAGCCCGGCGCCAATGGACTCACCGTCCGCATCGATGGTGTGTCCCAGGGCCCGGCCGCGATAGCGATACCCGCTGGTGTAGATGGAGCTGGTGTAGGCACAGCCAAATTCTGGCGGCGACTTGGGAAAGTCGCAGGCCGTGTCGGCGTACTCGACGTGTGCCCGCCAGGAATGGCTTCCCCACTCACCCCACGCTTCGGCGCCGAACAGGCCCAGGTACTTGGAGGGCATAAATCCAGCCTCGTCCTCGCCGATCGCCTGCGCATAGAGAGCGATGGGAACGCGTCCACCGGGCCAGGACCAGCGTACGTCGAAGCCGGCTAGCTGGTTCCCTGGTTGCTCGGCAAGCGGCTGGTCATTGTCGTTGCCCGTCAGCAGGTCGCCGAACGTACTGAGATCGCAAGGGCGGCCCTCGCCGCACCACTGGGCGCTGCGGCTCGCAGCGATTTGCAAGTACGGCAATGGACGCGACTCGAACCGCATCCCGAACAGCAGCGTTTGCGGGTAGTCGCGATCATCTTCGAGCTGACCCATGAAGGTGCTGAAGCGCCATGGGCCGAGCCAACGCAGCACCGGCCACGTGAACGGCCGCGCCTGGTTGCGATCGATGCCGATCGACGGAACGGGCCGCGCATTGTCGGAGAGAATGAGGCTGCCCTCCCAACCGGGTCCCCACCACCGATCGAGGTAGCCGGCGCTCAGGTTCCAGTTGCCCAGACTCATCGCGACGTATGAACCGTCCGGGCGAAACTCCTGCCCGTCCGCGGGATCGGCGACGACCCCAGCCGATACTCTCCACGCGAAGCGTTCGCCAATCCAGGTGGCCGCCACCGTGAGTTCGCCTTCCTCGCGCGGTGAGTCTTCGAACGAGCGTAACGCCCAGGGATCCGTCGTCCCTGCAACTTCGGCACCGACGTCGATGTCGTGAGCGACTGTCTCGAGGGCCGCCCTCTTCTGCACGCGTCCCAACGCCGACTGCAAGCCGGAACTGAGCTTCGATGCGTCCTCCGCGCCGAGTTCCCGGCGGATATCCGTCCAGGGCAACGGCCAACTCATCGCAGGGGCGCGTAATACACCGGCATCGGCCAATTGCTGCAGGTCGTGACGCAATGCCATATCCCCGGGGCCGATCCACGGCTCCGCGTGCGCCCCAGCAGCGAACAACAGCACGACGACCAGTGGCAGCAGCGCAGGAACTGACCCCGGAACACGATGCAATTTCACCGTGGGCCTCAACGGAGCGCGTAATTCCAGGTGATATAGGCGCGCGGCAGGATAGCCTCGTCACCTTTCCACTTGCGGTCCTGGCTGTCGATGCCGATGCCTCCTTCCAGCCAGCCAGAACGCAGCACGCGTCGATAACTCACGTCCAGGCTGATCCAGTCTTCAGGACCGGGGGCAATCGAGTGACGTGTGTCAGGTTCGTTACCCCCTTCGTTGATCTTGCTGTAACGCGCCAGCAAAGTGAGCGTATTGGCCAAGCTGTCGACGCGGAGGTAACGAGCGGAGTACATGTCCCCGTCGCCGTCCATCGCATGCCCCATGACCCTGCCGTAGTAACGATAGCCGTCGGGGTTGAAGATCGCATTGTTATAGGCGCAATCCCATATCTTTTCGCCATTCTCGGTCCCGCCGCAGCGCGTGTTCGACCATTCAAAGCCTGCGCGCCAGGAGCTGCCACCGCCGGATCCGTCACCCCAAGTCTCGAGCCCAAACGTATCGAGACTGCGATAGGGTCGCGGAATCTTGTTGTCTATCGTCTCGCCCGTATGCTGGTTGTAGAGCGCGTAGTCCCAGTCGCCGACGGGTGAGGCCCAGCGGATATCCCAGCTCGCGAGCTGGTTGCCAGGTTCGTCCGCCGGGTCTACGTTTTCGCCGGCGTTGTCGTTCCCTGAAAACATGTTCCAGAAATCGTCCCACGTGCAGGAACGTCCTTCCCCACAGAGTTGTGCGGTACGTTCGAGGCTGATCTCCAGGCCATCCAGTGGCCGCGCAGACACACGCATGCCCCAGAACAGCGGGTGCGCGTAGTCCTCGCGCGAGCCTTCCATGCGACCGAAAAAGGTCGTCAGGCGCCACGGTCCGATCCAGCTCAGCCATTTCGTCTCGAAAGGCTCCGACACGGCGCGGTCCAGCGAAAACTCAGGCACGGGTCGCGCGTTGTTCGACATGATCAGGCTGCCTTCCCAGCCCGAGCCCCACCAGCGATCCTGCTGTCCGAGCGTGAAAATCCAGTTGCCGAACTTGCCAGCGACGTACGAGCCGTCGAGACGACCAGGCAGATCATCGTCCGGGTCGATTGCGCCGGTCACCTGCAGGCGACCGCCGAAACGTTGGCCCAGGAAACTGGCCGCATAGACGCTGACTTCGCCTTCCTCGCGGGGCGTGTCAGCGAATGTGCGCAACTGTGTGGGCCTCGCTGCCGCACCGACTTCAACGCCGAGAGTCGCGTCGCCTTCGCGCGCCAGGGCACGGAGTCGCGCGATGGCGGCGAGTTGGGCGGCGGAGAGCCCCTCAGCCCTGCCCTCTCCCGCTGCGGCGGGAGAGGCAGCGGACGACGGTGAGGGAGTCTCGGGAATCTTGTCCAGAGCGTGTGCCAGGTCCGACGCGGCGATCGGCCACGCCGACATCGGCAGGTCGATCACGCCGGAGTCGACGAGCAACTGGACGTCGTGCCGCACCTGCGTATTGCCCGGCGCAATCCAGGGTTCACCCGCCGATGCAAGAGGCCCTGAAACGAGGAAGGCCAGGAAGGCCAGGAAGGCCCGGAAGGTGCGATCAGTCCATGACGGGTTCAAGCGCATGCGGCCATGTTACTGGGCGTTTCAGTCGCCGCGCCAGCGCTGCACCTGCGCGAGCAGCTTCTGCATGTGCGCTGGACCCTCCGGCCAGAGGCCCGTACGCACCGGTTCATTCATGGAGGTCGCAAGCTTCTTGCCGAGTTCGACAC
>JBAVIQ010000658.1:0-1718 GCA_049687035.1 Steroidobacteraceae bacterium | reverse complement strand
TCGTCGTGCACCTGCATCATGAGACGCGCGTGAGGCTGGCCGGACAGCCATCGATGCACCTCGATCATCGCGCGCTTGATGATGTCCGCCGCCGTGTCCTGCATCGGCGCGTTGATCGCGCTGCGCTCGGCGTACTGCCGCATCTGCGCATTGCTTGACCGGATCTCGGGCAAGTAGAGCCGGCGTCCGAACGCGGTTTCGATGAAACCCTGCTCGCGTGCCATCGCGCGCGTCTCGTCCATGTAGCGCTTTACGCCCGGGTAACGCTGGAAGTACAAGTCCACGTACTGCTGCGCCGCGCCGCGTTCGATACCGAGCTGACGCGCGAGCCCGAAGGCGGACATGCCATAGATGAGTCCGAAGTTGATCGCCTTTGCCGCACGCCGCTGGTCGGCCGTGACTTGATCGGGCGAGGGCGCTCCAAACACTTCGGCGGCTGTTGCCTGGTGAATGTCGCGGTCGTGCGCGAATGCGTCGAGCAGGCCGGCGTCGCCCGAAAGGTGCGCCATGATGCGCAGTTCGATCTGCGAGTAGTCCGCCGCAATCAGGACATGGCCCGGCGGCGCAATGAATGCCTGCCGGATGCGGCGGCCTTCCGCGGTGCGGATCGGGATGTTCTGCAGGTTCGGGTCGGTCGAAGACAGGCGTCCTGTTGCCGCCACGGCCTGGTGATACGACGTATGGACGCGGCCCGTGCGTGGATTGATCTGTTCCGGCAACTTGTCGGTGTACGTGGAGCGCAGCTTCGCGAGTCCGCGGTACTCCAGGATGATGCGCGGCAGTTCGAACTCGTCGGCCAGTTCCTCGAGCACGTCTTCGGCCGTCGACGGCTGGCCCGTGGGTGTCTTGCGCTTCACGGGCAGTCCGAGCTTGCCGAACAGCACCTCCTGCAGCTGCTTGGGTGATTCGAGGTTGAAAGGCTGCGCTGCCGCTGCATGCGCGCGCTTTTCGAGTTCGACCAAGCTGCGCGAGAGTTCATGGCTCTGGCGCTTGAGCATCTGCGCGTCGACCAGCACGCCGCAGTGTTCCATGTCGAGCAATACGGGGACGAGCGGCTGCTCGATCTCCTGGTAGAGCCGGGCGAGCGCGGGCACGGCCTCCAGCCGTGGCCAGAGCGTGCGGTGCAGGCGCAGCGCAACGTCGGAATCCTCGGCCGAATACTCCGCGGCGGTTTCGACGGCGACGTCGCTGAAATTGAGCTGCTTCGCGCCCTTGCCCGCGACGTCCTCGTAATGGATCGTCGTGACACCCAGGTACAGCTGCGCCACCGAATCCAGGTCGTGGCGGGTCGCCGTGCTGTTCAGCACGTAAGACTCCAGCATCGTGTCGAAGCGCATGCCACGCAGTTCGACGCCGTGGTTGCGCAGCACGTGCGCGTCGTACTTCAGGTGATGGCCCAGCTTGCCGCGACGCTCGTCCTCGAGCAGCGGTTGCAGCCGCTGCAGCACTTCGGCACGGTTCAGCTGATCCGGCGCGCCGGGATAGGTGTGCGCGAGCGGCACGTAGGCTGCCGCCCCGGGTTCGACCGCGAACGAGACGCCGACGATCTCGGCCTGCATGTAATCGAGCGATGTCGTTTCCGTGTCGAACGCGAAGACGTCGGCGGCGCGCAGCGCGTCGAGCCAGTGGTCGAGTCGTGCACGTTCGAGCACGAGTTCGTAGTTGCGACCGGGCGCCCAGCCGTCGGCGGAAGGGGAGGAAGGAGCGGAAGTGGAGGA
>JBAVIQ010000657.1:0-2073 GCA_049687035.1 Steroidobacteraceae bacterium | reverse complement strand
GTGATCATCGCCGAGGCCGATCGGCTCGCGGCGCTCGTCGATGCCCTGCTCGGACCCGGTCAGCCGCCGCGCAAGGAGCCGGTCAACATCCACGAGATCGTGCAGCACGTCGGACACCTGCTCGCGGCCGAGGCGCCCACGGGCGTGCAGATCGAACGCGATTACGACCCGAGCCTGCCGCGGCTGCGCCTCGACCGGAACCAGATCATCCAGGCGCTGCTCAACCTCGGACGCAACGCGATCCAGGCCGTCGGCGAGCATGGCCGCATCGTCCTGCGCACTCGCGCGCTCACCAACGCCAGCATCGGCAGTCGCCGTTACCGTGTCGTGGTCGGCATCCAGGTCGAAGACGACGGCCCCGGCGTGCCGGTCGAACTCAAGGACACCGTGTTCTATCCGCTCGTCACGGGGCGCAAGACCGGCACCGGTCTCGGCCTCGCCGTCGCGCAAGACCTGATCGGCCGTCACGACGGCCTCATCGAATTCGACAGTCGCCCGGGTCGCACTGTCTTCACGATCCTGCTGCCTTTCGACGCCAATGAACCAACCGCCGGCACTTGAAGTCTGGATCGTCGATGACGACGCCTCGATCCGCTGGGTGCTCGAGCGGGCACTGAAGCAGGCGGGCATGTCGCCGATCGCGTTCGAGGACGCCGACAGCGCGATGTCCGCGTTGCGCCGTGGCGAGCCCGACGTGCTGGTCACCGACATCCGCATGCCCGGCAGGAGCGGGCTCGAACTGCTGGACGATGTGCGCGCGCGGCGGCCGAAGCTGCCCGTGATCGTGATGACGGCGCACTCCGATCTCGACAGCGCCGTCGCTGCGTACCAGGGTGGTGCGTTTGAATACCTGCCGAAGCCGTTCGACATCGACCAGGCCGTCGAGCTGGTGCGACGCGCCGCCACGCAGCAGCATTCCGTCGAGTCGGCGTCCGAGTCGCGCCGCATTCCAGAGATGCTGGGCCACGCGCCGGCGATGCAGGACATGTTCCGCGCGATCGGCCGGCTTTCACGCTCGAGCATGACGGTGCTGATCACCGGCGAATCCGGCACCGGCAAGGAACTGGTCGCGCGCGCCTTGCATCGTCACAGTCCGCGCGCCACCAAGCCGTTCATCGCGCTCAACACGTCGGCGTTCACGGCCGACCTGCTGGAATCGGAGCTGTTCGGCCACGAGAAGGGTGCATTCACCGGGGCCACTGAACTCCGTCGTGGGCGCTTCGAGCAAGCGGACGGCGGCACGCTGTTTCTCGACGAGATCGGCGATATGTCGCCGCAGTTGCAGACGCGCCTGCTGCGCGTGCTGGCGGAAGGCGAGTTCTACCGCGTCGGCGGCCAGCTGCCCGTGAAGGTGGACGTGCGCGTCATCGCTGCCACGCACCAGGATCTCGAATCGCGCGTGAGCGAGAATCTCTTCCGCGAAGACCTGCTGCATCGCTTGAACGTCATCCGCATCGAAGTGCCGCCGCTGCGCAACCGGCGCGAGGACATTCCCGAGCTGCTGCAGCACTATCTCGACGTTGCGGCGACCGAACTCGGCGTTGCGCCCAAGGTGCTGTCCGAAGATGCTGCGCGCTCGCTCGCGGCCTTCGACTGGCCGGGCAACGTGCGGCAGCTCGTCAACGCGTGTCGTCGCCTCACGGTGCTGGCCGCGGGGCGCGAGATCAAGGCGAGCGACATCCCGGCCGATCTCGGTGGCGCCGGCTTCGCCGTGTCGGCAAGCGGCACCGAGTGGTCGGTGGCACTCGCGAGCTGGGCGCAGGCGCGCCTCGCAAGTGGTGGCACGCCGTTGCTGGACGATGCCATGCCGGAGTTTGAGCGCACGCTGCTGCGGGAAGCGCTGAGGGTGACTCGCGGCGGACGGCAGGAAGCGGCGAAGCTGCTCGGCTGGGGCCGCAACACGCTGACGCGCAAGCTCAAGGAACTCGGGATGGACGACGTCTAGCTCTTCACCTCTCCTGCCATGGCGGGAGAGGCCGGCCACCAGGCCGGGTGTGGGCGTCTTCAGCTTCGCCGCGAGGCGAAATAGTGACTCACGGATCGGGCGGTGCTGGAGGTGGCGGTCTTCTTCCG
>JBAVIQ010000656.1:0-17661 GCA_049687035.1 Steroidobacteraceae bacterium | reverse complement strand
GTCGTGGCCGTGGGGGCTGGCGTGGCCATGGGCACGCTCGTTGCGCGCACTGACAACCCCTTTGCATCTGCCCTGCACTCGCCGCTCGCAGGCACCGTTGTCGCGATCGAGTCACGTGCAGCGGCTGTCGAAAGCGGTCACAGCACCTGCATCGTGATCGAGAGGAACGGCTCGGACCGGATCGATGACAGCGTCCGGCCCGTCGCAGATCCCGCCTCGCTCAGCCCGGTGGAACTCGCCCAGCGATTGCGCGACGCCGGTATCGCAGGACTCGGCGGCGCCGGCTTTCCGACCGCGACCAAACTGGCCTCTGCGCGCGACCTCGGTGCGCAGACGCTCCTGTTGAATGGCGCGGAGTGCGAGCCATGGATCTGTTGCGACGACGCGCTGATGCGATCCGCCGCGGACGACGTGGTGCTCGGCGCGCTCATCCTCAGGCACGCGGCGGGTGCCGTGCGTTGCGTCATCGCGATCGAGGACGACAAGCCCGCAGCCATCGCAGCCGTGACGGGAGCCGTCGAACGCCGCCGTGACGATGCGTTGACGCTGGTCGTAGTCCCCGCGGTCTACCCGCAGGGCGCCGAGCGCCAGCTGATCACGACGGTCACGGGCGTCGAAGTGCCTGCGGACAGGCGGCCGGCCGATGCGGGCGTGATCTGCCAGAACGTCGCGACCGCAGCCGCCGTCGCGCGCTGGGCTACGCACGGGGAGCCCATCCTGTCTCGTGTCGTCACCGTCACGGGCAGCGGCGTCGAGCACCCCTGCAACGTCCGGGCGCCGATCGGCACGCCGCTGTCCGCACTCATCGCTGCGGCCGGCGGCTATCGCGGCACGCCGCTGCGCCTGATCGCGGGCGGCAACATGACGGGTCGCGCATTGCCGTCGGATGAGGTCGGGCTCACCAAGGCGATGAACTGCGTGCTCGTCGCGACGCGGGACGACATCGGTTCGCGACTCGGCGCCGTCGAATTGCCGTGCATCCGCTGCGGCGACTGCGCCAACGTGTGCCCCGCCGGACTGCTGCCGCAGCAACTGCACCGGGCCGCGCTCGCCGACCTGCATGACGCGTTGCACCAACTCGGCGTGCGCGACTGCATCGACTGCGGCCTCTGCGACTACGTCTGCCCGAGCCAGATTCCGCTCGCCGATCGTTTTCGTGACGCGCGGCGGCGTCTGAACGCGGCCGAAGCGACGGCACAGAAGGCAGCGGATGCACGGGAGCGCCACGAACTGCGCACGCGCAGGCTGCAGGAAGCCGCAACGGCAGAACAGCAGGCATTCGAGAGCGTCCGCGATCGCGCACGACAGCCCGGCGACGATTCTGCAGGTGGTACGAACTGAAATGCGCTTCGACACTTCACCCGCTCCGCACGTCATCGCCGGTTACACCGTGCCGCGCGTCATGTTCCAGGTGCTGCTCGCCCTGGTGCCCGCAGGCATTGCGCACGTCGCGCTGTTCGGTCCCGGATTGCTGCTGCAACTGTCGGTCGCGTGCGTCACGGCTCTGCTCGCCGAAGCGGCGGCGCTGCATTGGCGCGGTCGTGACGCGGCGCCCGCACTCAGGGACGGCAGCGTGCTGGTGACCGCGTTCCTGCTGGCATTCTCGATCCCGCCGCTGCTGCCGTGGTGGCTCGGTGCGCTCGGCACGGCGCTGGCCGTGCTGCTCGGCAAGCACGTCTTCGGCGGACTCGGCCAGAATCCCTTCAATCCTGCGATGGTGGGTTACGCGATCCTGCTCGTTGCGTTTCCAGCGGAGATGACACGCTGGCCCGTGCCCCTGGATGTCGATGGCACGCATACATGGGTCGAACTTGCGCGCCTCTCGTGCGCGAGTTTTTACGGCGCGGACCTGGCAGTGCGTTGGGACGGGTACACGGGGGCGACGGCGCTCGACTCGATTCGCAACGGACTCGGTATGCGCTACACGCTGCCCGAACTGCTGGGACGCGGGGACATTGCCGGGACGTTCGGCGCACGTGGTTTTGCCTGGATCAATCTCGCGGCGCTCGCGGGCGGTCTTTACCTGATGACCCGCCGGATCGTGCGCTGGCACATCCCGGTGGCCGTGCTGGCCGGCCTGCTCGTGCCGTCATTCATCGCGCACGGCCTGGATTCCGGCATCGCCCTGGGACCGACGCTGCAGGCATTCTCCGGCGCGACGATGCTGACCGCATTCTTCATCGCAACGGACCCCGTCTCCGCCGCAACGAGTGATCGCGGACGGCTCTGGTACGGAGCCGGCATCGGGCTGATCGCGTGGATCATCCGCACGTGGGGCGGTTACCCGGATGGCTTCGCCTTCGCCGTGCTGCTGCTGAACCTCGCCGTGCCCTTCATCGACCGCTACACCGTGCCGAGAATATATGGCCGCCAACCCTGAGCACCCGGCGCGTCGCACGATCCGCGCAGCCATCGTGCTCGCGGCCGTGGCGATCGCGGCCTTCGGCCTGGTGGCCGTGGTGCACGAGGTCACGCGCGACCGCATCGCTGCAACGGAACGTGCACGCGAGCTTGCCCGATTCGACCAGGTCCTGGCCGGACGGCCGCACGACAACGACCTGCTCGCCGACGCCGTGACGTTGCGTGATCCGGAGTTGCTGGGCACGACGGCAGCCATCACTGCGTACCGGGCCCGTTTCCACGGCCAACCCGTCGCAGTCTTACTCGAGCCCGTCGCGCACGATGGCTATGCGGGGGCCATTCGCCTGCTGATCGCCATCGCGCCCGACGGCACGATCCTGGGTGTGTGTGCCCTGAGTCATCGCGAGACTCCCGGACTCGGCGATTTCATCGACACGCGCAAGTCGGATTGGATGCAGCGATTCACCGGCAAGTCCGCGGGTAACCCCGCAGCGGCGCGCTGGCGGGTCCGCAAGGACGGCGGCGATTTCGACCAGTACACGGGCGCCACGATCACCTCGCGCGCGGTGGTCGGGACCGTCCATCGCACGCTGCAATTCTTCGCGCGTCACCGCGACGAGTTACTGGGCGGCGAGTTGCTGGCCGCCCCGGCTACAATTCAGCCATGACGCCAGCCGCCATCCTCCGCACCGGTTTCCGCGACCAGAATCCGGGTCTGGTGCAATTGCTCGGGTTGTGCCCGCTGCTGGCGGTCAGCACGTCGCTCGGCAGCGGCCTCGGGCTCGGGCTGGCAACCATGGTGGTGCTCATCGCGAGCAACGGCCTGGTCTCGCTGGTGGGCCGGTCGTTGCCAGCGGAGATCCGCATCGCCGTGTTCGTACTGCTGATCGCTGCGCTGGTCACTGCGGTTGAACTCGCGCTCGCGGCCTGGCTGCCAGGGCTGCACGCCGCCCTCGGCATCTTCCTGCCGCTGATCGTCACCAACTGCCTGGTGCTGGCACGCGCCGAAGCCTTCGCCTCGCGGCAGCCCGTCGGGAACGCGCTGCTCGATGGCTTCGCGATGGGCGGCGGCTTCCTCGTCGTGCTGGTCGCGCTTGGCAGCGTGCGCGAAGTGCTCGGTCGCGGCAGCCTGGGCGGCGACCTGCACGTGCTGCTCGGCAGCGGCGGATCGACGTCCGGGTTGCACCTGTTCGGCGAGCAGCACGGGTTTCTGCTTGCGCTGCTGCCACCTGGCGCATTCATTCTGCTCGGGCTCGGCCTGGCCTGGCGCCAGGCGCGCCAGGCGACCGCTCCGGCCCCGGCATCCGGCGCCGCCGTGACCGGCGGCATGCCGGGCGAGGCCGCATCGTGAAGCCGGCGCAGGTCCGCGAACTCTTCGAGCGGTTGCAGTCGCTGAATCCGCATCCGGTCACGGAACTCGAACATTCCACGCCGTTCGAGTTGTTGCTCGCCGTGATCCTCTCGGCGCAGGCCACCGACAAGAGCGTGAACAACGCGACGCGCAAACTGTTCCCCGTCGCCAACACGCCGCAGCAGATCCTCGCGCTGGGCGCGGACGGGTTGACGACGTACGTGAAGACGATCGGCCTTTACCCCGGCAAGGTGAAGAATATCCTCGCCACGTGCCGGCTGCTGATCGAGCGCCATGGTGGCGGCGTACCCGCGGAGCGGCAGGCTCTCGAGGAACTGCCGGGCGTCGGACGCAAGACGGCGAATGTCGTGCTCAACAGCGCTTTCGGCATGCCCACGATGCCCGTGGACACGCACATCTTCCGCGTCGCGAATCGCCTGGGCCTTGCCCGCGGCGACACCCCGCGCGCAGTCGAGGACGGCCTGCTCAAGGCCATTCCCGTGGAGTACCTGCTCAACGCGCATCACTGGTTGCTGCTGCACGGCCGCTATGTCTGCAAGGCGCGCAAGCCCGAGTGTTCGCGTTGCCCGGTGGTCGATCTGTGCGCGTTCAAGGACAAGACGTTACCATCGGTTCGAGGCAGTCGCTGATGCCGTTCTTCCACGACCAGGGCCGCTCGTCGCTGCGGCGGATGTACGTCGAGGCCTGGCGCAAGCACCGCGAGTCGCTACCCGTCGAGCCGGTCGAGGATCAGATCGTCCGCGTAGTCTCGCTGCATCCGGAGTACGCGCAACTGCTCGAGTCGGATCCGGAAGCACTCGACCGTGATTACACGCCCGAGGCAGGCCAGACGAACCCGTTCCTGCACATGGGGCTGCACCTCGCCATCCGCGAGCAGGTTGCAACGGATCGACCGGCCGGCATCGCCGTCGTCCACCGCTCACTTGCAGCCAGGCTCGGCGACGTGCACGGCGCGGAGCACGCCATGATTGAGCGTCTCGGCGAGGCGCTGTGGAATGCACAACGTGCGGGGTTGCCGCCGGACGAGGCGAAATACCTGGAGTCGCTGCGCAGTCTCTTGTAGGACGCCGCAGCGATCGTTTGTCGCCCTGAGATCAGGCGCTCGCGGGCGACGACTACCAGCGTACGGGCCGACCCAACACCTGCGCCAGTGCCGCATCGTGCGGCACGAAGTAGTCCCGCAACCGTTCGGCCGTCGCCGGATCGATCGGCGGATACTGCCGCGTATTGCGCGGCTCGAGCTTCGCGCTGCTCAGCGGTGGCAGCCCGATATAGGCCAGTGATTCGTTCGTCAGCGGCAGCGGATCGCGCGCCAGGTCTTCGAAGCGCAGGATGAGCAACTGCTCGCGCGGATAGAACTGCAGCCAGCGCTCGAGCTGCTCCGCATAGCGGCTGCGCGCAAGGTAGCTGAAGTACTGGTGGGCTGCGCTGCGTTCGATCTCACCGCGAGCGAGGCGCTCATGATCGCGGTCGATCCGATCGGGCTCCGCTGCGATCGCGTCCTCGAACGCCAGTGACTCGCGTCCCTTGTCGCGCTCGTGCCAGTAGTGCGAGTACGCACGCCGCACCGGATCACGCAGCAGGACGATCAGCTTTGCATTCGGCACCAGCGCGTGCGCTCGCTGCGGCACCAGCGGATGGAACAGGTAATAGGGACTGCTGTCGATATTGACGCCGTCCTGCCCCTCGCGGCCGAAGTTGGCCCGATACCAGGACTCGCCGCGCTCGAAGTTCAGGTCGAAGTAATGCACTTCCTTGCGCAGCGGCGCAATGACCTGCGGCTGCTGCGTCAGGTAGTAATGCAGTGAGCTCGTGCCCGACTTCATCGCACCAATGATCATCGTGTCAGGCAGGGCCCGCACATCGCGCAATCGCAGCCTCAACTCGATCCGCCGGCCCGTTTCGAGCAGGCCGAACCAGCGCAGCGTGCGGATCAGTGTCGGGTGCATTGATCGGTACCGCCCCGCCGCAGGATGCCTGCGACGGCGCGCGGTTCATTTCCTGGCGGTCCCGCGCTTCGGGATGTAAAGGTCGGTGAGCGTGCCGTCGAACGCCTCGGCGGCCATGGCCACCGTTTCGGACAGCGTCGGATGCGGATGAATCGTGAGGCCGATGTCGGCTGCGTCCGCACCCATCTCGATCGCCAGCATCACTTCGCTGATGAGGTCACCGGCACTGGTGCCGACGATGCCGCCGCCGATGACGCGATGCGTCTGCGGATCGAACAACAGCTTGGTGAAACCTTCGTCGCGACCGTTGGCCAGCGAGCGCCCGCTCGCCGCCCAGGGGAACACCGCTTTCTCGAAGGCAACGCCCTTCGCCTTCGCCTCGGTCTCCGTGAGGCCGGCCCAGGCGATCTCGGGATCGGTATAGGCAACCGACGGGATCGAGCGCGCATCGAAGAAGCGCTTGTGGCCGGCGATGACTTCCGCGGCCACCTTGGCTTCGTGCGTGGCCTTGTGCGCAAGCATCGGCTGTCCGACGACGTCACCGATGGCGAAGATGTGCGGCACGTTCGTGCGCTGCTGCCGGTCGACGACGATGTAGCCGCGTTCGTTGACCATGACGCCTGCAGCCTCGCATTGCAGACGCTTGCCATTCGGCGTGCGGCCGACCGCAATGAGCACCTTGTCATACAGCTGCGGCTCGGGCGTCTTCTCGCCCTCGAACGCCACCCGGAGGCCCTCGGGAAGCGCCTCGATGCCGGTGACCCTGGTGCGCAGCATGACGATTTCGAATTGGGCCGCGATGCGCTTTTCGAGCGGGCGCACCAGGTCACGATCGCAGCCAGGCATCAGGCCTTCGGTCAGTTCGACGACGCTCACCTTGACACCGAGAGCGGCGTACACCGTCGCCATCTCGAGTCCGATGATGCCGCCGCCCACGACGAGCATGCGGCTCGGCAGGTCGAGCTCGAGTGCACCGGTGGAATCGATGATGCGCGGATCGTCAGGCAGGCCGGGCAGCCGCAACGACTCGGAACCCGCGGCGATGACGCAGTGCGCGAAGGTAACGCGCTGGCCGATTCCGTCTTCGCCAGTCACGTTGACCGCATGGGTGTCGGCAAACGCCGCAACGCCACGGATGACGGTGACCTTGCGCTGCTTCGCCAGACCCGTAAGGCCGGCCGTCAGACGCCCGACCACCTTGTTCTTCCAGTCGCGCAGCCGGGCAGCGTCGATCTTCGGCGCGCCGAACTCGATGCCATGCGCGGCCATCGCACGCGCGTCCTCGATGACTTTCGCAGCGTGCAGCAGCGCCTTGGACGGAATGCAGCCGACGTTGAGGCACACGCCGCCGAGCGTCGGCCAGCGCTCGACCAGCGCGACCCTGAGGCCGAGGTCCGCCGCGCGGAACGCCGCGGTGTATCCCCCGGGGCCCGCACCGATGACGAGCACGTCGTAATCGAAACTGGTCGGAACGGGCGATGGTGCGACCGCGAGTTTCGAGTCTGCCGCTGCAGTGCCACTCGCTGCGGGCGCACTGACCTTGAGCGGCTGGATCGGAACCGTGTCGAGGTACGGTTCGCCACCGAAGGGTTCACTCTGGCGCACAGCCGTCTGTGCCGAAGTCGCGGGCGCCGCCGCCTCGAGTTCCTGAGCGACGACCTGGCCGGGCCCTTCGAATTCAAGCACGGCCGTGCCCGTCGAAACCTTCTCGCCCGGCTGCACGAGGATGCGCGACACCCTGCCTGCGACCGTCGCGGGCACGTCCATTGTCGCCTTCTCGCTTTCGAGCGTGAGCAGCGCTTGTTCCTTCTCGACCTGATCGCCAACCTTGACCAGCAGTTCGAGCACGGTGACTTCACCCGGCGTGCCCAGATCCGGCAGGCGCACTTCGAACGGGGGCGCAGCCGGGGCTCGTGCGCCGGTCATGGAATCGCCCTCAGCAGGCCGTCGACGTTGTTCAGCGCGGCCGCCAGGAACGATGTGAACCGGACGGCTGCGGCACCGTCGATGACGCGGTGATCGTACGAGAGCGAGAGCGGCATCATCAGGCGCGGCACGAAACCGCCGTCCTTGTATACCGGTTTGTACGCTGAGCGCGACACGCCGAGGATCGCCACCTCGGGCGCATTGATGATCGGCGTGAAGGCCGTGCCGCCGATGCCACCCAGGCTCGAGATCGTGAAGCAGCCGCCCTGCATCTCGGCGGCGGAGAGTTTGCCCGCGCGGGCCTTCTCACTGAGGTCCGCGAGGTCGCGCGCGAGTTCGAAGACGTCCTTGCGATCGGCGTCGCGCACGACGGGCACCACGAGCCCGTTGGGCGTGTCGGCTGCGAAACCGATGTGCACGTACTTCTTGTAGACGAGCTCGCCGGCATCGACGTCGAGCGATGCGCAGAATTGCGGAAACTGCTGCATCGCCTGCACGCATGCACGGATGACGAACGCGAGCGGCGTCAACTTGAGACCGCGCTCCGTCGCCTGCTGCTTCAGGTTGCCGCGGGCCAGCTCCATCTCGGTGATGTCGGCCTCGTCGAACTGCGTGACGTGCGGCAGGTTGACCCAGCTGGCATGCAGCCGCGGTCCTGAAATCTTCTGGATCCGCGTGAGCGGCTTGCGCTCGATCGGTCCGAATGCCGCGAAGTCGACGACGGGCACGCGGGGCAGTGCCGCACCGCCCGGAGTGGCAACAACACCGGACGACAAGATGCGCTTCACGTAGGCCTTGACGTCGACGTCGGTGATGCGGCCCTTCTCGCCCGAGCCCTGTACCCTGGTGAGATCGACGCCGAGTTCACGCGCGAGCTTGCGGATCGAAGGACTCGCGTGCGCGCGAGCGAACCCGGGCTCGTCGATGCCGGCTACCGCCACTGTCCTGGCAGCCGCTTCCTCTACAGCGGGAGCGGGCTGGGGTGAGGGCTTGCTGCCAGGATCCTCACCCGCGCTGCGCGCGACCTCTCGCGCAGGAGTGGGAGGGGTCGCAGGAGCGGGAGAGGTGCGAGCCGAAGCCTCGACGACGGCAATGACGTCGCCCTGCGACACACGCGCGCCGCGTTTCACCTTCAATTCCCTGATCGTGCCCGCGGTCGTGGACGGAACGTCCATCGTCGCCTTCTCGGTCTCGAGCGTGATCAGCGTGCCTTCCACGGCGATGCTGTCACCCGCCTTCACCGCGACTTCGATGACTTCCACGTCCTTGTAGTTGCCGATGTCCGGGACGCGGATTTCGATGAGCCCGTTGCCTGCCACTTTGCTCACCCCGCGCTCAGACCGTCACCGGGTTCGGCTTCTCGGGATCGATCCCGAACTTCTCGATCGCGCTCAGCACCGTGGCGCGGTCGAGCTTGCCTTCGTCCGTCAGCGACTTGAGCGTCGCCAGCACGACGTAGCGGTAGTCGACCTCGAAGAAGCCACGCAGGGCCGCACGCGAATCGCTGCGGCCGTAACCGTCCGTGCCCAGCACGTGGAACTTGCCCGGCACCCACTGGCGGATCTGGTCGGGCACGATCCGCATGTAGTCGGTCGCCGCGACGAACGGACCCTTCTGCACGCTCAGCATCTCCTGCACGTAAGGCACGCGCGGGGGCTGGCCGGGGTGCAGCAGGTTCCAGCGCTCGGCGTCGAGCGCTTCACGCCGCAGTTCGGAGAAACTCGTCACGCTGAAGACGTCGGCCGGAACGCCGAAATCCTGCTCCAGCACCTCGGCGGCCTTGAGCACCTCGCGCAGGATCGTGCCCGATCCAAGCAGGTTGGCGCGCACGTTGCCCTTGCCGCCACGCTTGAGCAGGTACATGCCCTTGAGGATGCCCGTCTCTGTGCCCTGCGGCATCGCCGGCTGCACGTAGTTCTCGTTCATGCAGGTGATGTAATAGAAGATCGACTCGCGCTCCGCGTACATGCGGCGCAAGCCGTCCCACACGATCACCGCAAGCTCGTAGGCATACGCCGGGTCGTATGCGACACAGTTCGGTATCGTCGTCGCGACCAGCTGGCTGTGGCCATCCTGATGCTGCAGGCCTTCGCCTGCCAGCGTCGTGCGGCCTGCCGTTGCGCCCAGCAGGAAGCCACGCGTTTGCATGTCGCCTGCGGCCCAGGCGAAGTCGCCGATGCGCTGGAAGCCGAACATCGAGTAGTAGATGTAGAACGGCACCATGTTGACGCTGTGGTTCGCATAGGCCGTGCCCGCCGCGATCCAGCTGCACATCGCGCCACCTTCGTTGATGCCTTCCTCGAGGATCTGGCCCTTCTTGTCCTCGCGGTAGTACAGCAACTGGTCCGCATCCTGCGGCGTGTAGAGCTGGCCCATCGACGAGTAGATGCCGATCTGGCGGAACATGCCTTCCATGCCGAAGGTGCGCGCCTCGTCGGGAACGATCGGCACGACGTGCGGCCCGATCTCCTTGTCCTTGAGCAGGATGCCGAGCAGGCGCACGAATGCCATCGTCGTCGAGATTTCACGCTCGCCGGACGATTCGAGCAGCGGCTTGAACGCTTCGAGCGCCGGTGTCTTGAGCGGCGGCGCGCGGTCACTGCGCTGCGGCAGGTAGCCGCCGAGCGATTTGCGCTGCCCTTGCAGGTACTTGAGTTCTTCGCTGTTCTCCGCCGGCCGGAAGTACGGCAGGCTCGCGATGTCCTCGTCCGACACCGGGATGTTGAAGCGGTCGCGGAATTCGCGCAGCGCCGCGTCGTCGAGCTTCTTCTGCTGGTGCGTGATGTTCTGCGCTTCGCCGCCGGTCTGGCCGAGACCGAACCCCTTCACCGTCTTGGCAAGGATGACAGTCGGCTGGCCTGTATGCTTCATGGCCGCCTGGTAGGCGTTGAAGACCTTGCGTGCGTCGTGACCGCCGCGGTTGAGGTGCCAGATGTCCTCGTCGGACATGTTGGCGACCATTTCCTTCGTTTCCGGGTACTTGCCGAAGAAGTTATCACGCGTGTACGCCCCACCCTTCGCCTTGAAATTCTGGTACTCGCCGTCGACGCATTCCATCATCAGCCGGCGCAGCAGGCCCTTCGTGTCCTGCTGCAACAGCGGATCCCAGCGCGAACCCCACACGACCTTGATGACGTTCCAGCCCGCGCCCAGGAACGCGGCTTCGAGTTCCTGGATGATCTTGCCGTTGCCGCGCACCGGCCCGTCGAGCCGCTGCAGGTTGCAGTTGATGACGAAGACCAGGTTGTCGAGCTTCTCGCGCACGGGCATGGTGATGGCGCCGAGCGACTCCGGCTCGTCCATTTCGCCGTCGCCGAGGAAAGCCCAGACCTTGCGATCGCTCACCGGCACGATGCCGCGGTGCTCGAGGTAGCGCACGAAGCGTGCCTGGTAGATCGCCATCATCGGGCCGAGGCCCATCGACACCGTCGGGAACTGCCAGAAGTCCGGCATCAGCCAGGGATGGGGATACGACGACAGGCCGCCGCCCACTTCCTCGCGGAAGCGGTTCAGCTGGTCTTCCGTGAGACGGCCTTCGAGGTAGGCGCGCGCGTAGATGCCGGGCGCCGAGTGGCCCTGGATGAAGACCATGTCGCCGGGATGCTGCTCGCTCGGGGCACGCCAGAAGTGGTTGAAACCGACTTCATAGAGCGTCGCTGCCGAGGCGTAGCTCGCCAGGTGGCCGCCGTACTCCGAGCTCTGGCGGTTGGCCTGCACGACCATGGCCATCGCGTTCCAGCGCAAATAGGCCTCGATGCGACGTTCGAGCGCCCGATCACCCGGGTATTCGAGCTCCTGACCGGTCGAGATGGTGTTGACGTAGGCCGTGTTCGGCTTGAACGGCAGGTACGCACCGGAGCGGCGCGTGAAATCGATGATGCGCTCGAGCAGGTAGTGCGCCCGCTCGGATCCCTGCGTCTTCAGCACGGAATCGATGGATTCCAGCCATTCGCGTGTCTCAGCGGGATCGGCGTCGTCGATCTTGGACGTTTCGAACATCAGTTAAGGTCTCCATCCATGTCGAAAACGCGGCGCCGGCGGGTGGGTAGTAATGATTTGCCCAGCACGGCCTGTTAGCATGCCGCCGCGCCGGAGCGCGCGTAATCGGCTCGCGCGCTGCACGCAGAATGCGTCCGGCAATGATCCGGTCCGAGCCGATCAGGGTCAAGGTTTTCCCCATGCAGAAAGTGATTCCCCCCGAGCTGAAGATCGACGTTGCGGTAAAACCGCTCGTCCTGTCGGACGCTACGCTGTCGCGTGCCGATGGCGCGGTTGTCCTGCTCGAAAAGGCGACCAGCCAGGGCAAGGCGGTCGACAGGCTGCCACAAGCCGCCATGTGGCGAAAATTGCTGCGGGCGCATCAGCGCAGCGGCCAGGAATCACCGATCCTCGTGACTCGGCTTCCCAATCGCAGCCAGACGCTCGTCGTGGTCGGCTTCGTCAAGCCCGGTGCAACCGGTTTTGAGCGGCTGGACCTGGCTGGCAAGCTGGCACGAGAGGTGCTCAAGCCCGGCGTGGCACGCCTGCACCTGCATGCAAACGAATTCACTGCACCCGGCGAACGGGCAGCCGCCCTCGAAGCGGTGCTGAGCGCGGTGCTCGCTCACGCGGCCCCGATGCCGGAGCAGAAATCGAAGGCCACCGTGCCGCACGACCTTTCGCACGTTCACATCGCGGATCGGGCATCGACGCTGTACGACCGCAGCCGCGCCGTCGCGGCGGGTAACCACCTCGCGCGCTGGCTTGCCGCCCTGCCGCCCAATGTGCTCGACTCGATTGCGTATCGTGCGGCGCTGCAGAGTCTCGCGCGCCGCGAAGGCTGGTCATTCAAGTTCTACGGCATCCCCCAGCTCGAAAGGATCGGCGCCGGCGCGTTCCTCGCCGTTGCGCGCGCCAATCCTCATCGGGGCGCGGGCATCGTGCGTCTCACGTATCGGCCGAAGCGGTCGCGCCCCGCGGGGGCAAGCAAGGGTGCGAGCGGCATCGCTCTCGTCGGCAAGGGCATCTGCTTCGACACCGGCGGCATCAACCTCAAGCCGCATCGGAGCATGTACACGATGCACGGCGACATGCAGGGCAGCTCCGTCGCCGTCGGCACGCTGCTCGCGCTGACGCGCCTCGAAGCGTCTTATCCGATCGACTGCTGGCTCGCAATCACCGAGAACGAGATCGGCCCGAACGCATTCCGCCCGCAGGAAGTCGTGCATGCACTCAATGGCGTGACCATCCAGGTCGTGCACAGCGACGCCGAGGGCCGCATGGTGCTGGCGGACACACTGACACTCGCCTCGCGCGAGAAGCCGCGTTTCGTGCTCGATTTCGCGACGCTGACCGGCGCCTGCGTCAACGCCCTGACCGATCGCTACGCCGGCGCGTTCACCAATCGCGCGGGCCTGCATGACTGGCTGCAGCGGACCGGACGCCACAGCGGTGAGCGCGTCTGGTGCTTCCCGATGGACGAGGATTTCGATAAGGAGCTCGAGTGCCCAGGCGCTGACGTCTTGCAGTGCACGCTCGACAACAAGGGCGACCACATCCTGGCCTCACGCTTCTTGAGCAAGTTCGTCGAAGCGTCGGTGCCGTGGGTGCACGTCGACCTCGCCCCGTCCGAACGCAAGGGCGGCCTCGCCCACGTGCCGACCGAGATGACTGGCTTCGGGGTGCGCTATGCCGTGCACCTGCTGGGCGACGCCACCGAACTCGACGCACAGTTGCGGTCCCTGGCGTGAGTCCCACCCCGCAGACGTTGACGCTGCGCCGGCCTGACGACTGGCACCTGCACGTGCGCGACGGCGCGCAACTGACAGCGGTGGTGCCCTTCACCGCACGGCAGTTCGGCCGCGCGCTGGTGATGCCCAACCTGAAGCCGCCGATGACGACCACGGACGCGCTCGCAGCGTATCGGGCGCGCGTCCTGGCAGCCGTCCCGTCAGGCCTCAGATTCGAGCCGCAGATGACGCTGTACCTGACCGACAGCACCTCACCGGACGAGATCCGCAAGGCGAAGGCCAGTGGCTTCGTCGTCGGCGCAAAGCTCTACCCGGCGGGAGCAACGACCCATTCCGACGCCGGCGTGACCTCGATTGAAAAGGTGTGGCCCGCGCTCGAAGCGATGGCCGAACACGGCCTCGTGCTGCAGGTGCATGGCGAAGTCACCGAGAGCAGCGTCGATGTCTTCGACCGCGAGCACGTCTTCATCGACCGCGTACTGAGCCGCGTCGTCGAACGCGTGCCGCGCCTCAAGGTAGTGTTTGAGCACATCACGACACGCATTGCCGCGGAATTCGTGCAAAGTGCGCGCGCAGGCGTCGCCGCCACGATCACGCCGCAGCACTTGCTGTTGAACCGCAACGCTCTGTTCGACGGTGGTATCCGCCCGCACCACTATTGCCTGCCCGTGCTGAAGCGCGAGCAGGATCGCCAGACTCTGCTCGCGGCGGCGACGAGTGACGACCCGCGCTTCTTCCTGGGGACCGACAGCGCTCCGCACGCCCGGCACACCAAGGAAACCGCCTGTGGTTGCGCGGGCATCTTCTCCGCGCACGCAGCCATCGAGTTGTATGCCGAGGCCTTCGAGGGCGCTGGCCGCCTCGAGCGCCTCGAAGCCTTCGCCTCCGAGCGCGGTGCCGATTTCTATGGCGTGCCCCGCAACGAAGGCACGCTGACCCTGCGCAGGGAAACCTGGAGCGTGCCCGACAGCTACTCTTTCGGGCCTGCAAGCGACCGGCTGGTGCCATTTCGCGCCGGCGCGACGCTCGCGTGGCGCATGCTGGACCCGGCATGACCGAAGACTTCGAATCGTACGAGTTCGTCGAGCCGCGCATCGCCGACCGGTTCCGCGGCTTCCTGCCGGTCGTGGTCGACGTCGAGACGGGTGGCTTCAATCACCAGACCGACGCGCTGCTCGAGATCGCCGCGGTGATGATCGAAATGACGCCGATGGGGGAACTGCGCCCGGGCGTGACGCACCGCTTCCACGTGCAGCCGTTCCACGGCTCGCGCATGGATCCGGCATCGCTCGCCGTAAACGGCATCGATCCGCATCACCCCCTGCGGCCGGCATTGCCCGAGAAAGAAGTGCTGACGCAGCTGTTTCGCGAAATCCGCAAGGAAGTCCGCGAGCGTGCGTGCACGCGCGCCGTGCTCGTCGGGCACAACGCGTCGTTCGACCTCAATTTCCTCAATGCGGCGATTGCGCGCACGGACATCAAGCGCAACCCGTTCCACCCGTTCTCGAGCTTCGACACGGCAACGCTCGGCGGCGTCGCATTCGGCCAGACCGTGCTGTCACGGGCGATCGCGGCCGCGGGTCTCGAGTGGGATCCGAATGCCGCGCATTCGGCGATCTATGACGCGGAGCGCACGGCTGCGCTCTTCTGCATCATCTGCAACAAATTCCGCAGCCTGTACGAAGATGCGTGCGAGCGCGCGCCGCAGCTCACCCAGCGTGAGCCGCCACCGGCAGACGAAGAGACGGTTTGAGAGGAAGGTCCGCCCGCGGCATCAACTGGCGCGGACGGCCCAGCGGCAGAATACTCAGGCCGACTTGGCCGTGGCGCCGGCTTCGTTCAGCACCTGCTGCAGCTCGCCCTTCTGGAACATCTCGGTGAGGATGTCCGAGCCGCCGAGCAGTTCGCCCTTCACGTAGACCTGCGGGTAGGTCGGCCAGTTCGAGTAGCGCTTGAGCGCCTCGCGCAGTTCCGGGTCTTCGAAGATGTTCACGTAGGCAAACTCCGCGCCGCACGCTTCGAGTGTGCGCACGGCCGAGGCGGAGAATCCGCACTGCGGGAAGTCCGGCGTGCCCTTCATGAAGAGCACGACCGGTTTCGACTTGAGCTGTTCCTGGATCCGCTGAGTAACGTCCACGTCCTTACCTCTCGGCCGCAAGACGCAGCCAGTTCGCCGGCACCAACGCCGACTTTGCCAATGACATCAGAACGCAGCCGGCGTTCCGTTCGCCTCGAACCCGATCAGTTCGCAGGGACGGGCCTTGCCGTTGCGACCTCCTGCTGACGGACACGCTCCAGGCGCGCAACGACCTGCCACTGCTCGGCAGCGCTCATCCGGCCCCACCGTGCGATCTCATCCAGCGTGCGACCGCAACCGATGCAAATCCGGGCGGTATCGAGCACGCAGACGTTCAAACACGGTGAAGTTGGTGCAACCTGGGTCATGAAGCCTCCTGCGCCTGCCGCGCAGGACGTTGAATTATGGGGTCCCGTCACCTATTCTTCAAACCCATTCCAAGGGTCGGGGCAATCTAACCCCCGGTATCACAAAGATTTTTTCCGGGAGGAGTACTCACCCATGAATCCACTGACTACGGTTCGCGGTGCCCTGACGACTGGTTTCGTCGCGGCCATCGTGCTCTCACTGCTGATTTCGCCCACGACGTTCCATGAACTGGGCCTGGCCCGCTGGCTGCACATCCTGGCAGGCATCACCTGGATCGGCCTGCTCTACTACTTCAACCTGGTGCAGATCCCCGGCCTCGCCGCTGCCGCAGCGGACAAGGGCGGCCCGGGCGGCGCCGGCATCAGCAAGTACATCGCCCCGGTCGCGCTGTTCTGGTTCCGCTGGGCGGCGCTGGCCACGTGGCTCACGGGCGCCTGGTACCTCGCGCGCTCGGGTAACTTCCTGGGCTCGTTCGCGCTCGGGATGCTGAGCGACCCGGTCAACTACTACCAGCTCGTGATCGGCATCGGCGCCTGGCTCGGCACGATCATGCTGTTCAACGTCTGGGTGCTGATCTGGCCGAACCAGAAGAAGGTGCTTGGCATCGTGGCCGCGACGGACGAGGAAAAGGCCGCTGCGCGCAAGACCGCCATGCTCGCTTCGCGCACGAACTTCGTGCTGTCGATCCCCATGCTGCTGTGCATGGGTTCGGCCACGCACGGCCTGCCGTTCTGATCACGATCGGCTGACTGGCATGAGAAAGCCCGGCTCCGGCCGGGTTTTCTTTTTGCGCGAGCGGAGCGGACAATTCTGCGCGCCGCTCGAGGATGGACGGACGACAGCATGACGACGACCGCGATAACCCACACGCTCCGCTCCCATGACCCGAACGCGGCCATCGTCCTGCCCGCGGATATCCAGGAGACAGTCGCCGCCGCGCTCAAGGAAGACGTCGGCAGCGGCGATCTCACCGCGGCGCTGGTGCCGGCCGGCCGCATGGGGCGCGCAAAGGTGATCACGCGGGAAGCGGCGGTGGTCGCCGGCCGGCCGTACGTCGACGAAGTGTTCCGCCAGGTAGATCCTGCGGTAGTCGTCGAATGGCACGTGACCGACGGCGACGCCGTGGAACCCAACCAGCTGCTGTACAGGTTGTCCGGCCCGGCCCGCTCATTGCTCACCGGCGAGCGCACTGCGCTCAATTTCCTGCAGGTGCTGTCCGCGACGGCGACAGCAACGCGGCGCCATGCCGATGTGCTGCGCGGGCTGCACTGCCGCGTGCTCGATACGCGCAAGACGTTGCCCTGCCTGCGCAACGCACAGAAATATGCTGTGCGATGCGGCGGCGGTGTCAATCATCGCGTGGGTCTGTATGACGGCATCCTGGTCAAGGAGAACCACATCCTCGCGGCCGGATCGATCGGTGCCGCGGTGGTGGCGGCCAAGGCGTCGCCCGCGAAGGTGATGATCGAAGTGGAAGTCGAGTCACTTGACGAACTGCGCCAGGCGCT
The DNA here is from genome assembly GCA_049687035.1 of Steroidobacteraceae bacterium. Lineage (GTDB taxonomy): Bacteria > Pseudomonadota > Gammaproteobacteria > Steroidobacterales > Steroidobacteraceae > RPQJ01. The sequence goes on along the minus strand of JBAVIQ010000656.1, from coordinate 370 downwards.
CGATGCCGGTGCCGACATGGCACTGCTCGACGAGTTCTCGCTCGACGACCTGCGGGCTGCGGTCGCGCTCAATCGCTCGCATCCGCACGGACCGATCGAGCTCGAGGCGTCCGGAGGCGTCACGCTCGAGACGCTGCGGGCGGTGGGCGAGACTGGCGTGGATTTCATCTCGGTCGGTTCGCTGACGAAGCACGTGCGGGCCGTCGACCTGTCGATGCGGTTCGAGTACGCGGACTAGGCGATCGCTTCGACTCGGGCGCCCCGGGTTGCAACGGCGGGTGATTCCGAGGTCTTTCGGGCGAGCGCCGCATGGCGCCTCGCGCCTGGGCTAAGGTTGCTTCGGTCGCTTCCTGGAAGAAGTGAGTAATGC
>JBAVIQ010000655.1:0-5123 GCA_049687035.1 Steroidobacteraceae bacterium | reverse complement strand
CCATTGCAGCGATGGCGGCCGCGCCATTTCCCCGGCGGGTCCCCATGCCTCGTTTCGTCTTCGTCACCGGCGGCGTCGTTTCCTCTTTGGGGAAAGGCATCGCATCGGCCTCACTGGGCGCCATCCTCGAGGCCCGCGGTCTGAGGATCGCAATGGTGAAGCTGGACCCCTACATCAACGTCGATCCGGGCACCATGAGCCCGTTCCAGCACGGCGAGGTCTTCGTCACCACCGACGGTACCGAGACCGATCTCGACCTCGGTCACTACGAGCGCTTCGTGCGTACGACCACGGGCCGCAACAGCAACTTCACGACCGGGCGCATCTACGAGCGCGTCATCGCGAAGGAACGCCGCGGCGATTACCTCGGCGCCACGGTGCAGGTCATCCCGCACATCACCGACGAGATCAAGCACTGCATCCGAATGGGTGCGGGCGACGCCGACGTCTGCATGGTCGAGATCGGCGGCACGGTCGGCGACATCGAGTCGCTGCCGTTCCTCGAGGCGATCCGCCAGCTCGGCGTCGAACTCGGCCGCAACAACGTGCTGTACATGCACCTGACGCTGATCCCGTACATCGCGACCTCGGGCGAGATCAAGACCAAGCCGACGCAGCATTCGGTGAAGGAACTGCGTTCGATCGGCATCCAGCCGGACCTCCTGCTCTGCCGCTGCCAGGACCCGCTGCCGTCCGAGCATCGCCGCAAGATCGCATTGTTCACCAACGTCGAAGAGCGCGCCGTGTTCTCCGCGGTGGACGCCGACGACATCTACAAGATTCCTTCGCTGCTGCACGAGCAGAATCTCGACGAGATCGTCTGCGAAAAGTTAGGCTTGCACAACCTGCCGGCGGCCGACCTCAAGGAATGGAACCAGGTCGTGGCAGCCAAGGCCAACCCGGACCTCACGATCAACCTCGCGATGGTCGGCAAGTACGTCAACCTCAAGGATGCGTATATTTCACTGAACGAGGCGCTGATGCACGCGGGCTTGCGCACGCGCACGCGCGTCAAGATCGAGTTCATCGAAGCGACCGACATCGAGAAGCACGGCGTGCAGGCGCTGGCCGGGATGGACGCGATCCTCGTGCCGGGCGGCTTCGGCGAGCGCGGCATCGAAGGCAAGATCGAGGCCGTGCGCTACGCACGTGAGAACCGGATCCCGTACCTGGGCATCTGCCTCGGCATGCAGCTCGCGATCATCGAGTACTCGCGCAACGTTGCGGGTCTTGAAGGCGCGCACAGCACGGAGTTCAACCGGGCTTCGCCGCACCCGGTCATCGCGCTGATCACCGAGTGGCAGGACCAGAAAGGCACGGTCGAGGCACGCGACGAGGCCTCGCAGCTCGGCGGCACGATGCGTCTCGGCGCGCAGGAGATCCGGATTTCGCACGGCTCGCTCGCGCACGCCCTTTACGGCGCCGACGTGATCCGCGAGCGTCATCGCCATCGCTTTGAGTTCAACAACACGTACCTGCAGCGCCTGATGAACGCGGGCCTGCGGTTCTCGGGCTTCTCGCGCGACGGCCTGGTCGAGATCGTCGAGTTGCCGCAGCACCCGTTCTTCGTGGCGAGCCAGTACCACCCTGAATTCCGTTCGACGCCGCGTGACGGGCATCCGCTCTTCACCGGTTTCATCCGCGCCGCGCGCGAGCACCGCATGGGCAAGCTGCCGGCGGCGGCGAGCGCATGAAGCTCTGCGGCTTCGAGGTCGGGCACAACCGCCCGTTCTTCCTGATCGCGGGTCCATGCGTCGTCGAGAGCGAAGGCCTCGTGCTCGACATCGCCGGCCGCATGCAGGAAATCACGACCGCGCTCGGTATCCCGTACATCTTCAAGGCCAGTTACGACAAGGCGAACCGTTCGTCGCAGGCGAGCTTCCGCGGCCCGGGCATCGAACAAGGCCTGCGCATCCTGTCGGAAGTTAAGCGCCAGTTCGGCTTGGCAGTGCTCACCGACGTGCACGAAGACACGCCGCTGGCCGAGGTCGCCTCGGTCGTCGACGTGCTGCAGACCCCGGCTTTCCTGTGCCGCCAGACGAATTTCATACTGAGCGCGTCGAGCCAGGGCAAGCCCGTCAACATCAAGAAGGGCCAGTTCCTGTCGCCGTGGGAGATGAAGAACGTCATCGACAAGGCGCGGTCCACGGGCAACGAGCAGGTGATGGCGTGCGAGCGGGGCTTCTCGTTCGGCTACAACAACCTCGTGTCCGACATGCGCTCGCTCGCCGTGATGCGCGAGTACGCCCCGGTCGTGTTCGACGCGACGCACTCCGTGCAGTTGCCAGGCGGCCAGGGTAACGCGTCGGGCGGGCAGCGCGAATTCGTGCCGGTGCTGGCGCGCGCGGCGGTCGCCGCCGGCGTCTCCGGCGTGTTCATGGAAACCCACCCCGAACCCGCGAAGGCGCTCTCGGACGGCCCCAATGCGTGGCCGCTTGACCATATGCGCTCGCTGCTCGAGGTGATGCAGCAGATTGACACGGCCGTGAAGCAGCGGCCCTTTGAGGAATCGACCTTATGACGACCAAGATCATCGACATCAAGGCCCGCGAAATCATGGATTCGCGCGGCAATCCGACCGTGGAAGCGGACGTCTTCGTCGCAGGCGGCGTGATGGGCCGTGCGGCCGTGCCGTCGGGCGCCTCCACGGGTACGCGTGAGGCAGTCGAACTGCGCGATGGCGACAAGAAGCGCTACATGGGCAAGGGCGTGCTGCAGGCCGTGCGCAACGCCAACGGCGAGCTGCGCAATGCGCTGCTCGGCCACGATGTCATGGACCAGCGCGGTATCGACGCGAGGATGATCGCGCTCGACGCCACCGAGACCAAGTCGCGCCTGGGCGCAAATGCGCTGCTCGCCATTTCGCTGGCGTCGGCGCATGCGGCGGCGCGCGCCTCGAAGCAGAGCCTGTTCCGCCACCTCGGCGGCCCGGGCCGCAAGGTGATGCCGGTGCCGATGATGAACATCATCAACGGCGGCGCGCATGCCGACAACAGCGTCGACATCCAGGAGTTCATGGTGCTGCCGGTCGGCGCCCCGAACTTCAGCGAGGCGCTGCGTTACGGCGCCGAAATCTTCCACACGCTCAAGAAGGTGCTGCACGAGCGCAAGCTCGCGACGGCCGTCGGTGACGAGGGTGGCTTCGCGCCGAACCTGCCGTCGAACGAAGCGGCGCTGGAGACGATCCTCGAGGCAGTCGAGCGCGCCGGCTTCAAGGCCGGCCGCGACGTGTACCTCGGTCTCGACGTGGCCAGCTCCGAGTTCTTCAAGGACGGGGTCTACCACCTCGAGTCGGAAGGCCGGCAGTTCACGCCGACGCAGTTCGTCGATTACCTCGAAGGCCTGGTCAACCGCTTCCCGATCATCACGGTCGAGGACGGCATGGCCGAGGGCGACTGGGACGGCTGGTCGCTGCTGACGCAGCGCCTCAGCAAGCGCATCCAGCTGGTCGGTGACGACATTTTCGTGACCAACACGAGGATCCTGCGCGAGGGCATTGCCCGGGGTGTGGCCAACTCGATCCTGATCAAGCCCAACCAGATCGGCACGCTGACAGAAACGCTCGAGGCGATCGACATGGCGGCTGAGGCCGGTTACAGCGCGGTCATCTCGCACCGTTCGGGTGAGACCGAAGACAACACGATTGCCGACATCGCGGTCGCCACGCGGGCGACCCAGATCAAGACTGGATCGCTCTGTCGCTCCGATCGCATTGCCAAGTACAACCAGTTGCTGCGCATCGAGGCCGAACTCGGAGCCGACGGGTCCTACGCCGGCCGGGAGGCTTTCCCGGTCGCCGCCGCCGTCGGTTGTGCTTGATGCGCCCGGTTTCTGCTAATCTTCCACGCCCATGACCACCCGGATCATGGCCGGCCTGCTGGCCGTCGTGTTGATGCTGCTCCAGTACCGTATCTGGGCATCGCCCGACGGCATGCGCGAAGTCTGGCGTCTCGAGCAGGCCATCGACGTCCAGTCCGCCGAAAATACCCGGCTCGAAACGCGCAATCGCACGCTCGCGGCTGAAGTCCGCGACCTCAAGGAAGGACGCAAGGCCATCGAGGAACGCGCGCGCACCGACCTCGGCATGGTCAAGACGAACGAGACTTTCTTCCAGGTCGTGCCGCCCGCACAACCCGGATCGGCGACCTCGCCGACGCCTGCCGTTGCGGCGACGGGGCAAAGGACGGCCCAGGCCGACTTGCCGTGACCCTCGCGGCCCGGCGCTGGGCGATCGTGCCCGCGGCGGGGCAGGGTTCCCGCTTTGGCGCTGCGCTGCCCAAGCAGTACACGCCGTTGCTCGGACGGCCACTGCTGTCCTGGACGCTGGCTGCCCTGCTGGCCGAACCCCGCATCGACGGTATCGTCGTCTCGCTCGCGCACGGCGACACCCACTGGCAAGGCTTGCCCGAGTTTTCGAATCCGCGAGTCCGGCGCTGTACCGGCGGCACGCGGCGTGAGAATTCCGTCGTGAACGGACTCGCCGCGCTCGACGGCGACGCCCGGGACACGGACTGGGTGCTGGTCCACGATGCCGCCCGTCCCTGCCTGAGCCGCAACGATCTCGAGCTGCTGTTCGACACGCTCGATGCGGATGCCGTCGGCGGCTTGCTCGCCATTCCGGTCAGCGACACGCTGAAGCGCGCAGGCCGCGAGCAGCGCGTGGGTGAAACCATCGCGCGTGACGGACTCTGGCGCGCACTTACGCCGCAGATGTTCCGCTATGGCCTGTTGCTGCGTGCGCTCCGGCTCTGCATGGAGCGTGACCGCCCAGTCACGGACGAAGCGTCCGCGATCGAAAGCCTGGGACTGCAGCCCCGGCTGGTCCGCGGCCGCGCGGACAATATCAAGGTGACGAACCCGGAGGACGCCGCGCTGGCCGAGGCGATCCTGCGGCCAGAAGAACCGCAAGCGGAGACGAGGGATGGTCGCATGAGGGTGGGAACCGGTTACGACGTGCATGCCTATGGGGATGGGGATCACGTGACGCTCGGCGGCGTGCGCATTCCGCACACCCGCGGAGTGATCGCGCATTCGGACGGCGACGTCGCCCTGCACGCGCTGTGTGATGCGCTGCTCGGCGCCATGGCGCTCGGCGACATCGGCGAACACTTCCCCGACAGCGA
>JBAVIQ010000654.1:0-14495 GCA_049687035.1 Steroidobacteraceae bacterium | reverse complement strand
CCTACGAGGGCTTCGTCAAGCCTGAGATCGTCGCCCCTGGCGGGCACGTCACGGGCCTGATGAACAAGACGAACACGATCCCGCAGGCGCACCCGGAATTCCACGACAACGACAAGTATTTCATGATGTCCGGCACCTCGCAGGCGGCGGCGGTGGTCAGTGGCGCCGTGGCGCTGATGCTGCAGGCGCAGCCGACGCTCACGCCGAACCAGGTCAAGTGCAAGCTGATGAGTTCGGCCCGCCCGGCGGTCGACGCGACCAACAAGCTCGCCTACACGGTGTTCCAGCAGGGCGCCGGCCGGATCAACGTCTACGACGCCGTCTACAACCAGAACACCACCTGCGCGAACGTCGGCCTCGACATTGCCGCCGATCTCGCCGGCACCAAGCACTACGGTGGCCCGGCGCGCCAGAAGGCGGACGGCACGTTCTACGTCGTCGATGCGGCCGGCCAGCCGATCAACCAGCAGGGCTACCTCTGGAACAACGGCTACCTCTGGAACCAGGGCTACCTGTGGAGCAATGGCTATCTCTGGAACAACGGCTACCTCTGGTCGAACGGCTATCTCTGGAGCAACGGTTACCTGTGGAACAACGGCTACCTCTGGAGCAACAGCTTCGTGCCCTCGACCACCGCGGTCTCCGGGATCAACCACTGGGTCGGCCAGGAGTGACGATGAGCATGCCGGGTCAGGTTCCGGAAATGCGATACCGGTCACACGGGCGTCCGCTGGTTCTGAGCCGCAGTGGGCGCCACGCCAGGCGTCAACAGGGTTAGATGGCTGGCGCGGCTGGGCCAGCCAGAACCTAGCTACACAGCACTACTTGGGGCGAGACACTGACTATGACGCGCAAAATCTCCAGGACTTGGCCGGCGACGCGACTCGGCGGGCTCTCGGCTCTGGTAATCACCGCTGTCCTGGCGCTGCTGCCACGGCCCGGCTACAGCAATCAGGACGACCCCGCAGGTCCGATGCGCTTCAGCCACGTCACGGCCGAGGAGGGATTGTCGCAAGCCAACGTCATGGCCGTGCTGCAGGACTCCACCGGCTACATGTGGTTCGGCACCGAGAACGGACTGAACCGCTATGACGGTTATCAAATGCGCCGTTACCAGCGCAGTCAGCGCCAGCCCAACAGCCTGGCCCACGACTACGTCTGGCGCGTCGCCGAGGACAAGAAAGGAAACCTGTGGATCGCGACAGACGGCGGTGGTGTCGCGCACTGGAATCGGGCCACGGACTCCTTTACGAACTACCGCCACGACCCGGCCGACGCGACCTCGATCGCCAGCAATCACGTGCGCGCCGTGCTCGTCGATGCCGACGGCGCGGTCTGGATAGGCACCCGTGACCAGGGTGTCGATCGGCTCGACCCGGCCACAGGCAAGGCGACCCACTATCGGCACGACCCGTCCAATCCTGCGAGCCTGGCGAACGACGCCGTCTATGCGCTTGTCATCGACGGCGCCGGCCAGTTGTGGGTAGGCACCGACGGTGGCTTGAACCGGTGGCATCGCGCGAGTGGCGGGTTCATCCGCTACCAGCACGCAGCCGCAAACCCAGACAGCCTCAGCGACGACCATGTCCGCACGGTGTATGAAGACCGTCAGGGCACGGTCTGGGTCGGCACCGAGAACGGCGGACTCAACAGGCTCGACCCGGCGACGGGACGATTCCATCATTTCCGGCATGTCGCCGATTCCGCGACGAGCCTCAGCAACGATCATGTGCGGGCGATCCTCGAGGACGCCGATGGGCGCCTGTGGGTCGGCACGGCCGACGGCCTCAACCTGATGCAGCGCAAGGCAGGAACATTCATCCGTTTCGTCCATAGCGACACGGATCCAACCAGCCTGCGCGACAACTACGTCATGTCGCTGTTCCAGGATCGCAGTGGCCTGCTCTGGGTCGGAACCCGCAGCGGCGGCGTCAGCAAGTGGAATCCCCGCAGCTGGAGCCTCGGTTACCTCGACGCGAAGTGGCTGGGCCAACCGAACATCACCGCGTTTGCGGACGACGGGCGCGGGCACGTGTGGATCGGCACTTTCGGCGGCGGTCTCGCACTGATCGACAGCAGCCGTGGCGCCTTTGCGCCGGTGACTAGGCAGTACCGTCACGACAACGCGCGCGGTAACAGCCTGACCGACGACCGGGTGATGGCCCTGCTGCTCGACCGCGACGGGTTGCTGTGGATCGGTACGATGGGAGGCGGGTTGAATCGCCTCGATCCTGCCACCGGCCGTTTTACCGCGCTCCGGCACGACCCCGCCAATCCGTCCACGATCAGCGCCGATGCCGTCATGTCGCTGTTCGAGGACCGGGACGGGAACATCTGGGTCGGCACGTTCGGCGGCGGGCTTTGTCTATACGAGCGCGCGACGGCAAAATTCACGCGATTCGCTGCAATTCCTTCTGATCCGGCCAAACTCGGCAGCCCGCGCGTAACAGCCATTGCGCAGGACCTGAGCGGCGCCATGTGGGTCGGGACGGACGGGGGAGGCCTCAATCTGCTGGACCCGGTGACGCGCACGTTCCACCAGTACCGCCAAAATCCGGATAAGGTCGGGACGCTCGGCGCCGACACGGTCTACTCGCTGCACGTCGATCGCGCCGGCAACGTCTGGGTCGGCACCCAGGGCGGGGGGCTGGACCGCGTGATCGGGTCGGCCAGCGACCCGCGGGGAATCACCTTCGCCAATCTGTCGGAGGCTGAAGGCCTGCCGAACAACGTCATCTACGGCATACACTCCGACCAGTCGGGCAACCTCTGGTTGAGCACCAATGTCGGCCTGGCGCGGCTCGACCCCGGGACCGGCGCGGTCAAGGCGTTTCGCCGCAGCCATGGACTGCAGGGCGACGAGTTCAACTTTGGTGCGCACTACCGCAGCGGGGACGGCAAGCTCTACTTCGGGGGCGCGGACGGCTACAACGCTTTCTACCCCGACCGCCTCGCGGAAGGCAGCGTGCCGCCACCGTTGGTGCTCACCGCGTTCGAAAAGATGAATCATCCGGTCGCGACCGGCGCGCCGTATGACCGGCTCGATGCTGCAACCCTGGAGTATGGCGACGACGTCGTCACCTTCGAGCTGGCCGCGCTGGATTTCAATGCCCCGGCTGAGAACCGCTACGCCTACATGCTGGAGGGCTTCGATTCCAGGTGGGTCGAGCTCGGGCAGGATCGCCGGATCACCTATACGAATCTCGACGCCGGCGACTATGTTTTCCGCGCGCGCGCCGCCAGCAGCGATGGCGTATGGAGCGATACCGGGCTCGCCATTGCCCTGCGGGTCGAGCCGGCCCCCTGGGCGACGTGGCAGGCGTATGCGACGTACGGTCTCGCGAGCGTGTTGTTGCTGGGAGCGCTCTGGCGCAGCCAGCAGCGCAAGCGCGCCCGGCAGACCGAGTACCGCCAGCAGCTGGAGCGGGAGGTCAAGGCCCGTACCGCCGAGCTGGCGGAGCGCAACGAGGAACTGCGTGCGTCGAACGAAAAGATACTGGAAGCCAGCCTCACCGACCCGCTTACGGGCCTGCGCAACCGTCGCTTCGTATTCGAGCAGGTGACCAAGGACGTGGAGCTGATCGAGCGTCAGCACGTCGACAAGCTGAAAGGCAGGCCACCGCACGACGTCGTGGACCTGGTGTTCATGATCGTCGATCTGGACAACTTCAAGCCCATCAATGACACGCACGGCCACGCGGCCGGCGACGAGGTGCTCGTGCAGGTGCGTGACGTCCTGCTCAGCGCCTGTCGCAGTTCCGATTTCGTGGTGCGCTGGGGGGGCGACGAATTCCTGATCATCGCCCGGCACACCAGTGCGGACGAAGCTGAGGTGCTGGCGGAGCGCATCCGGGCCCGCATGGCGGACAAGATATTCCCGCTGGGCAATGGCTATGTAGTTCGCGTCACCTGCTCGATCGGTTATGTCTGCTATCCGCTGTTGCGTGCGCATCCGGACGTGGTTCCCTGGGACGACGTGCTGAATCTGGCCGATACCGCGATGTATCAGGCCAAGGCCAAGCGCAACGCCTGGGTGGGCTTCCTGGGCGGGTCGTCCGAGTTGTCGGCGGTCGCCGTGCGTGCGGCCATGCAGGAGTCGCCCGACCGGCTCACCGATGAGGGCCTGTTGGTGGTCCGGCGCTCTGGAGCCGCCGTCACGATGATGCCCCGCACCCCGGCCAGACTCGCCAACGGGAGCGCGCCCTAAGAATTGCGAACAGGTTCGCGCCATTTGACTCAATCCGCCGCCACACTGCCCCCCAACGATACGCACGGCACGAGGCCGCCCGGTTGGCGGGGTCTACCGCGGGTATCGGGAATCTCGGGTTGGGCCACATGACATCACTTTCCAACATCCCGATTGCACGGAAACTGCGCCTCATCTCGCTGGTATCCGCGACCGTTGCCCTCGGTCTGGCGGCGCTGGTGCATATCGGCATGGAAGTCCGATCGTTTCGTCATGGCCGAGCGGAGCAACTGACCGCTCTCACTGCCTCCATCGGTATCACGGCCCCGATCGCCATCCGCAACGGCGACAAGGTCATGGCGAAAGAACTGCTCGCGCCGCTCGAGTCCGACCCGGACGTTCTCTTTGCGTCGGTGCGCGACGGCGGCGCCAGGCAGATGGCGAGTTTCACTCGCGGCGGGTTCAGTGAGTTCGAGGTACGCGACGCCATCGCCCGCATGAGCGAGGACACCGATGACCTTGGCGCATCGCAACGGGCCGAGGCGACGTGGACAGGCACGGTGCTGTCGATGCGCACGCCGGTCGTGGCCAATGGCCGCGTCATCGGCGAGATCCTCGTCCAGTCGGACAGCGGCAGCCTTTACCACCGGCTGTTCGTCTACGCAGCGTCGACGGTGCTGGTCATGCTGTTCGCCGTCCTCGTCGCCCATGCGCTGGCCGCCAGGATGCAACGGACTATCACGCGCCCCATCGAGCGGCTCGTGGAGGTCATAGGGCGGGTCACGCGCGACAAGGACTATGCCACGCGCTGCGAGCCAGCGGGCGCCGACGAGATCGGCACGCTGATCAACGGATTCAACGACATGCTCGAGCAGATGCAGGCCCGCAGCAAGGAGGCATCGGCGCACAGCGAGATGCTGGAAGCGGAAGTCGCCAGGCGCACGCAGGGCATGGCGAAGGCCAACGAGCGGCTGCGCGATGCCATGGCCGGGGCGATGCATGCCAAGGAAGGCGCTGAGCTTGCCAGTCGCGCGAAGAGCGAGTTTCTGGCACGCATGAGTCATGAGATCCGGACGCCGATGAACGGCGTGCTCGGCATGTCTGAGCTGCTCATGGCGACGCCACTCGACGAACGGCAGCGCAAGCTCAGCGAGACCATTTACCAATCCGGCACAGCGTTGCTGGCCATCATCAACGACATCCTCGACATCTCCAGGATCGAAGCCGGCAAGCTGCAGATCGAGTCGGTCGAGTTCGATGCTGGCGAGGTTGTGGAGGGGACGGTGGAGTTGCTGGCTGAACAGGCTAAGGCCAAAGGCATCACCCTGCTGTGCATCGGCCCGCCCGGTGCGCGGCGCCGGGTGCGCGGAGATCCCGCGCGGTTACGCCAGGTGCTGATCAATCTTATCGGCAACGCGGTGAAGTTCACGCACGCCGGCGAGGTCGTGGTGCGTTTCTCTGCTGCCAGTGACGCCGACGCGACAGCGGAGCTGCGCTTCGAGGTGAGCGACACTGGTGTCGGGATCAAACCCGAGAACCAGGCAAGGATATTCGAGTCCTTTGCGCAGGAAGACGGGTCGACGACCCGGCGCTACGGCGGTACCGGTCTCGGGCTCGCCATCACCAAGCAACTGGTGGAGCTGATGGGTGGCAGCATCGGTCTGATGAGCGAGCCCGGGGTGGGCTCCACATTCTGGTTCACGGTGAGGCTGCCGCTGGTGAGCGGCGCTACTGTTGCTACACCCCCGAATCTCAGTGGGGTCGGGTTGCTGTTGGTGAGCGCCAATGCCGCGGGCCGTGACATTCTTGCGCGGCAACTGGAGTTCTGGGGCGGTAACGTCGTCGCGGTGGCGACGGTTGCGGAAGGTCGTGACGTCGTGACTCGGTCCGAGCAGCGAGAACGAGCCTGGCAGCTAGTGATCATCGATGCGGATGGACCGGGCATCGATGCAGCGGATTCGGTGCGGCAGTTGCGGGCCTTGCCGGCGTTGGCAGGAGCGAAGCTGCTGGGACTGTACTCCGTCGCTTCGGGATCAACCGTGCCGGACTTTGCAGCCAGCGGCTTCGACGGATTCCTGCGCCAGCCGCTGCGTCAGTCGGAGCTCCGGGAGGTGTTGGCGACGGTCGCAGGATCAGTCAGCGTCGATCCTGCAGAGCCTGTTCGTGGTCGCGGCGCCGCGAACGGAGTGCCACGCAGGCTGCGCGGCCATGTACTGCTGGTGGAGGACAATCCCGTCAACCAGGAAGTCGCCGCAGCCATGCTCGTCGCGCTCGGTTGCGACGTCACGCTGGCCGTTGATGGCCAGCAGGCCATCGACAAGCTTGCGGTCCAGGAGTTCGACGCGGTGCTGATGGATTGCCAGATGCCGGTCATGGATGGCTTTGAAGCGACCAAGGCAATCCGCAGCCGGGGCGATGGCCGCGCGGTATTGCCGATCATCGCGTTGACGGCCAACGCCGTCGATGGCGACCGCGAGCGCTGCCTGGCGGCAGGGATGGACGAGTACCTCAGCAAGCCGTTCCAACTGGAGCAACTCGGCGAGGTCCTGCGTCGCTATCTCGGAGAGGTGCCCGCCGCGAGAGCGCTGCCCGTCGAGGTGTGAGCACGTGCCAATCTACGAGTCGTAGCAGCAGGCGCAGTAACCGCCGATGAATTCCAGGCTGCGTGCCACGCTGATCGCTGCCCCAGTGCTGCTGCTGACGCTAACCGCCAGCCGCGCTGACGTGCCGACGGCCGAGGAGGACTGCCGTAATCGAAACTCTGCAGTCTGCGAGACCGCCGGCGTTGAGTTCGTGGTCGATGGACCCTGCCCAGCAACGGCGCGGACCATCCGTCCGCAGGGGGCGGAACGCTGCGACCAGGCACGTGCGCAGGTCCGCGAACAGTCGATCCCGATGGCATCGGGCAGTGTGCAGGCGGGGCGATCGTCGAACCCACGCGACGACCTGGCGCGGCTCGGGCGAGTAGAGCGTTGGCTCCTGCCTGCATTGGTGCTGGGGGGAGGAGGGCTGGCTGTCACTATCGTCGCCTGGGCGTTGCGCCGGCTCTACCGGAATCGTAACGGCGGTAATTCGGTCCGCAGCACAGGGTCGTCGGTCGTTCAGGTCTTGGCTGCTGCAACGATCGCCGTGCTGGTGGCCTGGCAGGCAGCGGGCGCAGTCTTTCAACGGATGTTCGCGGGCTTCGACAATCACGACACAGCGGCCCCGGTCCTGATTGCGGGACCCGTGGCATGCGCAGTCTTTGTCCTGGTCGCGTTACCCGCATTTGCAGCCAGCAAGTGGATTCTGCGCATGCTGGGCAACGCATTCCGCGGGAACCCCTGAAGCCAGACTCGCTGCTTCAGCCGGCTAATTCTCGACCGCTTCAAGGACCTCGAACTTGCCATCCCCCATGCTTCCAAGATTCTCAGCGCAACTCCGCTTGGCGCCGCGCAGCAACTCGTCGAAGGTCGATGTGCGCTGACCCCCGACGAACTCGACAACTGTCGCGTTCTCCGCCTCGCCCGACTCGTAGGCCTCCTGGTCGCATCCGGCGCGACCGCTTTGCGCACACTCCCTTGCCTGCTGCAAGAGCGCTTCGCTCGTCGGCTTCCTGGTGCAGGAATACAGCAGCTTAGGTGGAGCCAGTTGCTTGAATTCCGAGTATCTGGCGTCAGAAATGCCACCGGGATTTCCGCGCAAAAACAGCATCCACAGTGCGGCCAGAAGCCCGACGATCACCAGTGGGCCAACAATTCGCCTCATACGCGGCGCCTCCGTTCTAAGGTTCCCAGTGTCGCGACAATACCTGTAACGCCCATGCCGCAAGTGTGCAATTTCTACTGGCGCGGGTCCGCGCGGAGGACAGCAGCGATAGTCGCTGGTGGTGATGGCGGCGTGATTGCCATCGCCTGTGCGCATTCACTGCATTACGATCCCACCCGTCGGCGCACGTCGGCGAAGACGCCCAGCGTGGCTTGGCGAAACTTCGCTTTGCTGGCCGCATCGAAGAGCTGCCAGGCGTCGCTGTCCACGAGCATCACGGCTTCCAGCAGGGGAACCAGCGCCGGACGGATACAGAGCGGCAGTTCCGCCTCGGTCAGGCTGCCGGGATTCGGCCATTCCGGAACCACGTTCAGCGACTGGTGCAGCAGCACCGCCTGCACGATGAGCGCGGCGGCAGATCCGGCGCCGAACATGCGCTCGATTCCCTGCAGGATCTGCAGCAGCGCGCGGCTGTCCTGGATCAATCCCTTGCCATCCGGCGCCGGAATCGAGGCACCCAGCACCAGCCTGGTCCAAGGACCGAGCGCCGCCTGGTAGGTTTCGGTCGTGAGAAAGCCCACCGTGGGCAGTGTCCGCGCCGCCATCGTCGCGGAGCGAAAAGCATGCACGGCATCCCGCTGGCCGCCGATCACCTGTTTCCCCAGGTCATGGTACAGCTCGCTCCATTCCATCATTGCCTGCAGCTGCCGCGAAGCCTGCCGATACTCAGGCAGGAGCTGGAGCGCGATCAGTGTCTGGGTGATGTGGTGCAGCGTGGCTCCATCCGCATAGGCGGCCATCTGCTGCCAGCCCGGGGCCACGGTCTCGATGGTTCGCATGCGTTCCACCGTGTAGAAATCACGGAAGCGCAGGACCAGATCATCCCCATCCTGCAGCTCGCCCGTCTCGATCTGCCGAGCCAGAGTCCGGACAAACTCGACCAAGTCCGGCAGGCTGTCTTCCAGGTACGGGATGGTGGCTTCCATTGCGGTCTCATCCTGCGGTTGCTGCAAATCGAAGATGGGACGAGGTCTTCGACCTGGACGGTCAGCGGCGCCTGGCCCGAGTGGCCGGATGATCATCCCGAAAGCAGCAGAGTACTCGCGTCGGTGCCGACTCGACAGCCAGTTGCGGAGCGGGTCCGTGCCGCGGTTCGGGCAATGCGCTCGGCCATCGCACGAGCGAGAGGAGGGGCCCAGGCCTTTGCTGAGCCCCTCGCGGATCAGCTATTTCAGATTCAACTCGATCAATTCCATGCTGCCCATTACCGTGCGCATGGGTGCACGAGCGGCGCCTTCCTTTTCAAATTGCTTGCGATCCTTCGCCATCGACTCGTTGATCTTCTTCTCCAGCGCCAGGCCCTCGTCGATCTTGAGAAAGTCCCTGTGGACTGTGACTAGAAAGAGGTCCGCCTCGCCATTTCTCGGGTTGGAGTTGCTCAGGACGTGATAGCCGACTTCGTTGCCATGCAACGCATTTAGCTTCCTGAACTTCACCCACTCGTCAGCAAGCCAGCTCATGCGGCAGCCCGCAGTGGGGCCGTTCAGCCCGCGAGGCGGCATCAGCGCCGACGTCGCGACCGTCGGGCTCTGACGCGAGGCACTGCATCCGCCAGCTGTCGATGGGACTCGCCATGGCAGTCAGGAGGCTTGTCAGTGAGAATGCCGACCGCAAGGTACAGATCAATGACCGCGTCGTGGATGACGTTCAGCTAACGTCTTTGTTTGAAAGATGCCGAAAGAGGGGGGCCTCGGTTTTGCGGTATCGGGCCTTTAAGGGGGGGGGGCTTTGCGGGCCTTCTGCCGCGTACTTCCTTAGTACGCATAATGTATATTATGTCAAATAATAGTTATGGATCTGGAGGCCGTTCCCGATGGCACGGTTCCCTCCAGTCGAGAACCCTGCTCTAGGACTCCGCGATTTTGGACAGATTGACCACGTTACTGGGTGTGGTCACCCGCGATTCAGAACGATCGACGATGCATTCCATGGAGCCTTCCACGCGGGCTCCGCATGTCATCTGCAAGGTGCGGTACTTGATTGCACCGGTAATGCGCGCGTGCGCCTGTAGCTCGATGAAATTTTCCGCCTCGAGGTCGCCGCAGATCGTGCCGTTGATGACGGCGTCGTGCATCCGGACGTTGCCTTCGATACGGCCTTGCTCGCTCAGTACCAGCAGCCCTTTGGTGTCTGGTTTTGACAGCACGTTGCCGACAACCTGGCCATCGATACGGACTCCGTCCGTGACGATGACGTCACCGGCGATTTCGACACCGGCTGCAATCAGGCTGGACAATCGCGACACGTCGATGGAAGGCTGGTCGGTCTTTCTGCGAAACATTGCATAGTCCTCGAATGATCAGCAACCCGGTCGAACCCGGGGTGTCACCGCGCGTTCCCTGGGCGACCGCTTTGCGCGTCGAAGAAATCCACGCGGCTCTTCAACTCGCTCGTTTCCTCGTTCAGATCCGCCACCTGGCGAGCGAGCGCAGCGCGCGTCGAACGCTCCAACTCCAGTTCGATCAGCGCACGCGAGAGATCCGCTCGCAGTGCCGCGTTCTGCTGCTTGAGAACTGTCAGTCCGGTGCCGGAGGCCTGGCTGTCCACGTAGAGCCGCCGGCCAATCATGATGAACAGGAAGATCAACGCTGCCACGGCAGCAACGTGCAGGGCTGCCTTCAATCGACGATCGCTGCGGAACTCAAGGCGCGCGGTAGCGAGTTTGAGCGTGTGAGTGGTAACGGTGGAACGCATCAATGCGGGTTCCTGGCCAGGACACTTTCCAGCACCTGGCCGGGTGCGACACGCTTGCCGTGACTGATGACTTCAAAGTGCAGGTGGGGTCCGGTCGAGCGGCCAGTGGAACCCACCGCCGCGATTTTCTGCTGGGGCATCACGAGTTCACCCGCGCGCACGTACAGTTTCGAACAGTGACCATACAGCGTCTGCAGCCCGTGACCGTGATCAATGACGATGGCATTGCCATATGGACCGCGGAAGCCGGCCGAAAGCACGCGACCTCCACCGCTCGCGAGAATTGCCGTGCCACGAGCTGCTGGGATATCCAGGCCCGTGTGACGCGCAAGTCGTCCCGTGAATGGGTCGCGGCGAACGCCGAATCCAGAGCTGATCTCCGGCATCCGGCCCTGCACCGGGGGTCGGCTCGGATACGCCATTGTCGTCAGGTCGCGGTCGGCCAGGACGCCGGCCATGCGGTCGAGTGATGCCTCCAGCAGTTCGATTTCCATCTCGAGGTGCGAGAGCCCAGTGCCGTATTCGCCCACTGGCTGTTGCGCGGCGGCGGTGGACGTCGACGCATCGTTGCCAAGCGGCAGCAACGGTCCGCCCTGCGGCCGGTCGCCAGCCTGCCCCGTGCTCGGGGGTTCTGCGGCGGCTTTCGACGGTGCGATGCCGAGTCGCCTGGCCAGCTGCGCTGCCTCGATCTCGAGGCGGATCAGCCTGCCTGACAGGTCACCAATGCGATCGATGACCACAAGACCTCCGGGGTGCTTCAAGTCAAGCGAGTCGCCACTGTCGACAGTCGTCATCGAGGCCGTCGCGCGCACGCTGGCCTGCGCCAGGCTGTAGCCGAGAGCGATGCAGCCACTCACCAGCACGATCAAGATCGCGAGGACGCAGGCAAGTACTCGACCGGCCCCTACCGTCCGCATCCGGCAGGCTGTCAACGGACCTGCAGCGACGATAATGAAAGCCACGCAATCACCCGCGGTTGAGATGGTCGTACTTAAGCGCGGCTCGTCAACCGAGACAACCTCTGCGAGCGTCGGTGCGCGAATGTGTGATGCGGTCCGCAGCTTTCCACAGTGTGCGCCCGGCGGTTGAGCGGCCGATATCATGCGGACATGCTCTTTCGATCAGCATCAGGCGTGGCCGACCCGGAGGGGCTTTTGCGCAGTCGCAGTTCAGTTGGTTTCGTGCAGGAACCACCGCGCTATCCGCTTGCCGTTGCAGCCTGCTGGATCGGCGGTTGTGGCGTTGTTGACGCCGCAACAGGCGGTGCGTTGCGAGCCGAGCCTTTCTACCTGCCCGCGGTCCTCGCCCTTGCCTGGTACCACGGACGGCGTAATGGACTGATCGCTGCAGTTGGCGCGACCGTCGTTGCGTCCGTCGCCGAGTTCGCGACCAGCGTCACCGCCGACATCGGCATCCTGTCCTGGAATCTTGTTGCGCATGCGGTTCTCTTCGCGCTGCCGGCATGGCTCGTGTGCGAGTTGCGAGCACAGCAGCGCCGGCTCGCCAGGCTGGATACCACGGACGCCGCCACCGGTTTCGCGACCCGGCACGGCCTGGTCCAGGCACTCGCTGAAGAGCTGGCCCGGACCGAACGCCTCGGTGGCGAGACCAGCGTCGTCTGCATCAGCCTGAACGCCTGGCCGCGGCTGGTGGCCGCGCGCGGGCGGGAGCATGCGAGAACGGTGCAACTCGGGTTCTGCGAGGCCGTCCGGCTCTCGGCCCGGCGCATCGACACCGTGGCGCGACTCGCCGACGATGAGTTCGCGCTGTTGCTGCGTGGGACTGACAGCTCAGCTGCGGCAGTTGTTGCCGACAAGCTCGCTCATTCGTTGACCGACTGGCTCCTGACGCAGGGTCACGATCTGACTTGCAGTGTTGGTTTCACGACGGCCCCGCGGGGGCGTCTGCTCGACGCGGACACGCTGCTGGCGCGCGCAGTTGCCCATTTGTATGAGCGCCGCTCGGCCAGTCCCGCGTCGCAGTGCCCGCCCGCGTCGGGGTCTTCACCAGACACCCCAGTTACGTCCGCGTGTGAGTCGGCCCGAGGCGGGGTTGATGATTCCGAAGTTACTTCGGCGGGCACCAGTCGTGCCAACGCCTGCCAGGGCTGAACCTGCGGTCCACACCCCTGCGCCACGCTTCGTTTCGAATGGCAGCATGCCGAGCCGCGGCAATCGCTGCGTCGCCGTTGCATCTCCGTGGCCAGTTCATGCGCACGCAGACGCATCTGCTCCACGGATAGCTCGAGGAAATCAAGCGGTATCGGCGCAGCGGGCTTGGTCATCGGTCGGTCGCCATGCGCTTTGCGCTTTGCGCGTTGGCGTAGACGCTTCACCGCGCCTAATATATGTCCGCAGCGCACCGCTTGCGTGAGGTCCCACATGAACATTTTCGAACAGCAGAAAGCGAAGTTCCGCACGCAGCCAGGCTTCATTGCCGCGCTGGACCAGAGCGGTGGCAGCACCCCGAAGGCGCTGAAGCTCTATGGCATCCCGGAAACTGCCTGGTCCGGCGACGCGGCGATGATGGACCTCGTCCACGCCATGCGCGTGCGCATCATTACGAGCCCCAGCTTCAACGGCGATCGGATCCTGGGAGCCATCCTGTTCGAAGACACCATGGAGCGCGACATCCTGGGTCGGCCGACGGCGCAGTATCTCTGGGAGGTCAAGCGTGTCGTTCCGATTCTGAAGGTCGACAAAGGACTCGAAGCGGAAGCAAACGGCGTGCAGCTGATGAAGCCAATGCCCGACCTCGACCAGCTGCTGGCACGGGCCAAGGCCAAGGGCATCTTCGGGACCAAGATGCGCTCGGTGATCAAGCAGGCGAACCCGGCGGGCATCCGCGCGGTCGTGGACCAGCAATTCAAGATCGCCCGGCAGATCATCGCCGCAGGTCTCGTGCCGATCATCGAACCCGAGGTCGACATCAAGTGTCCGGACAAGGCTGCCGCCGAAGACCTGCTCAAGGCGGCAGTCATCGCCAGCCTGGATTCGCTGCCGGAAGGCCAGCAGGTGATGCTGAAGCTCACGCTGCCGAATAAGGACAATCACTACGCCGAGTGCATTGCCCACCCGCGCGTGTTGCGGGTCGTGGCACTGTCCGGCGGTTACTCACGCGACGAAGCCAACGCGCGCCTGGCGCGCCAGCACAAAATGGTCGCCAGCTTCTCCCGCGCGCTGACCGAAGGGCTGACAGCACAGCAATCCGACGCCGAGTTCAACGCCGCGCTTGACCGCTCGATCGAGAGCATCTTCCGGGCCTCGAGCACCTGAAGGAGTAGAAACCTGCGACGATGCCAATGAGCCCGTGGGCCAGGTCGAGCTGTCGAACTCGCAAAATGACGCGTGGCGGCTGAACGACGGCTACGTGTTCTCCGACGATCCAGGCTTCGAGCCCTTCAGGGGTATCGGTGTCGAGCGCCGACAGTTCCGGAGCGCGGGCGAACGGCGCCACTAGCGAAGCGTTGCCTTCAGCGTGATTTCCGGAACGCTCGCCAACGCCTTTGAAAGCGGACAGTCGCGCTTGGCAGCATTCGCGATCTCCTGGAACGTCGCTTCGCTGATGCCGGGCACCGTGGCCTGCATCGTCAGTGCGATCCGATCGATGACGAAAGCTTCACCCTGTCTGGCCAGACGTACGCTGGCCTGCGTATCGACATTGAGGGTAGCCAGCCCGGCCCGGTCGCAGGCGAACGAGAACGCCATCGTGAAACACGCGGCGTGGGCTGCACCCAGAATTTCCTCGGGATTCGTGCCGCGGCGGTCGTCCTCGAAGCGGCTCGCGAAGCCGTATGGATAGTCCTTCA
>JBAVIQ010000653.1:0-7974 GCA_049687035.1 Steroidobacteraceae bacterium | reverse complement strand
GATTTCAAGGATGCGTTCGTGCTCTGGCGCGGTCTCGGCATCGACTACGAGGGCGGCGTGCTCGACCACCCGGTCCGCGTCGCGATTCACTTCACGCATCGGATCGGCGCCATCGTGGCAGCGCTGGTCCTTGGTTTCGTCGCGTGGAAAGCCATGCGCACGGGCCAGTCGAGCGGCGTGCGGACGGCCGGCACCGCACTGGCGGCGGCGCTCGTAACGCAGCTGATGGTCGGGCCACTCATGGTGATCAAGACGTTCCCGCTGCCGCTCGCCACCGCGCACAACGCCATGGCGGCGCTGCTGGTGCTCGCGATGGTCGCGCTGCTGCGATTCCTGTTCCCGCCGCAGGGCTCGGGACTCTACTGACGCACGCGACGGATCCTGATCTTTCGCGGCATCGCCACGCGCCCCGCCAGGCTCCTGTAAAATCAGCGCCCCGCCGCATGCCCGCCACGATCGTGCCCTATACCTCCGCCACAGAGACCGAACCTGGTCATTCGACCTGGCGCGACTACTACGAGCTCGGTAAGCCGCGCGTCGTCGCGCTGATCGTGTTCACGGCAGTGGTGGGCATGTTCCTCGCCGTGCCGGGCATGCCGCCCTGGCAGGCCATGTTCTACGGCACGCTCGGCATCGGCCTCGCGGCGTCGAGCGCCGCCGCCATCAACCACGTCGTCGACCGCAAGTTCGACCTGAAGATGGCCCGCACGATGAACCGGCCGATCCCGACGGGTCACGTGACGACACGGCGGGCGCTGACCTATGCCGGGATCATCGGCGTCGCGTCGATGGTCATCCTGTGGTGGCTCGTGAATCCGCTGACGGCCGTGCTGACGTTACTGTCGCTGATCGGCTACGCGGTGCTCTACACGGTGTG
This sequence comes from Steroidobacteraceae bacterium, assembly GCA_049687035.1. Classification (GTDB taxonomy): domain Bacteria; phylum Pseudomonadota; class Gammaproteobacteria; order Steroidobacterales; family Steroidobacteraceae; genus RPQJ01. The sequence goes on along the minus strand of JBAVIQ010000653.1, from coordinate 7,097 downwards.
GCTCAAGCACGTGACGCCGCAGAACATCGTCATCGGCGGTGCGGCCGGCGCCGCACCTCCCGTGCTCGGCTGGACGGCGGTCACCGGTTCCGCCGATCCGCATGCGCTGCTGCTGTTCCTGATCATCTTCGCGTGGACGCCGCCGCACTTCTGGGCGCTCGCGATCGCACGTCGCAAGGATTACGCCAAGGCGGGCATCCCGATGTTGCCTGTCACCTACGGCGTCGAATTCACGCAGCTGCACATCCTGCTCTACACGATCATCCTGGTTCTCGTGACGCTGCTGCCGTACCTCACGGAGATGAGCGGCCTCATCTACCTCGTCACGGCCGTGGTGCTCGGTGGGATCTTCATGCGCTACGCGATCGCGATGCGCAAACCGGGCGCACCCGACCAGCTCCACATGCAGGCGTTCCGCTATTCGATCACCTACCTGATGGTGCTGTTCGCTGCGCTGCTGCTCGATCACTACGTGCAGATTCGTCTCTGACGGCGCGATGGCCGGCCGCTCCACGCATTTCGCTGCACCCCTGCTGCTGGCCGTGGTCACCAGCCTGATCGTCTACGTCTCGCTGTACCCGTTCCGCTTCATCCCCGACGGCCCGACGCTGGTCGACGCGCTGGGTTCGCTCAGCTGGGCGCGCGCCGGTCGTGGCGACATGTTCAACAACTTGTTGCTGTACGTTCCGTTCGGCTTCTGTGTCGCGCTGTTGATCGAGCCGCGCTGGGGACGCTTCACCGGGATCGTCGTGGGCACGTTGCTCGGCGCCATGCTGTCGCTCGGGCTCGAGCTGCTGCAGGCTTCGGTGGCGATCCGCGTGTCCAGCCTGCGCGACCTGTCGCTCAATGCGACCGGCTCGCTGCTCGGCGCCGTGCTCGGCACGGCCTACCATGCGCTCGGCAGCCGCGTTTCGCCGCAGGGCACCTCCCGCAGTCGCTCGGCGTTCGTCGCGATGTCGATCCTGGTGCTGTGGCTGATCCAACGACTGTGGCCGCTGTTGCCGGATCCGGGCCTGCGCCAGTTGAAGCGCGCCGTGCGGCCGCTGCTCACGCCGCACATCGACTGGATGTCGCTCGCCGGCTTCTTCATCGGCTGGCTCGTCGTCACGCAGGTCATCTTCAGTCTCGTGCGCCGGCAGCGCGCGATGGACGTGCTGCTGATCGGCATCGCCACGGTGCTGGTGGGGCGAACGTTCGTGGCAGGAAGCACGCTCGAAGTGGCCGAGATCGCAGCCATTGCGCTTTTGCTGCCACTGCTGGTGCCCTTCAGCCGGCTCGACGACGGCACACGCTCGACGATCGTCGCGGTGCTGCTCGGGGTCTGGCTGGCATGGGGCTCGGTGCGCATGCTGCTCGACGGCTCGGCGGCGTCTGCGACGGGCATTCCCGAACTGCGCGAGATGCTGCTGCGCAACGTGCCGCCGCCGCCGCTGCTCGCAAACAAGTCGTTCAGCTATCTTTCGCTGGGCTGGCTGCTCGCGGGCGCGGGCATCGTGCCGCACGTGGCGGCCGGCATGACGGTGCTGTTCGTGCTGCTGCTCACGATGCTGCAGCTCGGCGCGTCGTCGCCCGCCTACGGCTGGGTCGACCTGCTGATCGCGTGCCTCGCGGGTTGGGTCGTCGCGCGGTGGATGCCTCGCCCCTGACGGCGTGAAGGGGTCACGCGTCAGGCGTCGCGCTGGCGGGTTCCACGCCGAACATGAGCGACCACGAGCTCAACACGGCACGAACCATGAGCACGACGCAGGACGTGGCAACCAGCGCGAAACCCCGGTTCGACCCGACGATCAACGCGGTGCCCCCGGCGATGCCCAGCGCGTAGGCCGTGCCGACAGTGACTACGCTGCCGATCCAGAAGGACTTGCGCGCTCGGATGGCCTCGTCCTGACGGTAGAGGTGCCAGGTGACGCCGATCGGCAGCCGGAGCCCGTACAGGCAGACCAGTGCCACCCCGACACCGAAGAACACTGTTGGCTGTGGCGCCAGCGCCAGCGCCGACACGACAAACACGTTCAGCAGGTGGTACGAATTGTTGCGCGCCCGCAGACTGAAATCGCGATCCTCCTTGACCGTCTGCAGGTGAATCGTCAGCACCACGAACAACAGGCCGAGCAGCGCGGTCGCGCTCGAGCCCAGCATGATGAAGAGGTCGCGCCACTGTTCCGGCTGGTACGAATGCGGCATCTGATTTCTCCCTGCTGGTAGCGCAAGCTTAGCAACCCTCGCCGCTGAGGCGGCGCCGCATATACTCTCCTGGTGACACGCAACAGGTCCTCGCAGTTATCGGATTATCGTCGCGACGGCGACACCTGGCTCATCGAGATCCGGTTACGCGAACTCCGGCAGTTGTTCCATCACCTCGATCCGGCGCCGTTTCACGAAAAGGACCTCGACCCGGCGGCCGAGGCATACATCGAAGATGCTGTGCGCGAAATCGGTCCGCGCAAGCCCTGCAAGCTCGTCGTTTACCTGCCTGCCGCGGAGTGTCGGTCCGAGGATGCAGGGACCCTGCCCGAGGCCCTTGCCCACTATTTTGAGTATCGCGCGCGCCAGGCGCGGGTCGAACTGCGTCGGCTGCTGGGCCGCGGCATGGCAAGCCTGTTCATCGGGCTCGCATTCATGTTCGCGTGCCTGACCACGCGACGTTGGCTCGTCGCGATCGGCAGCAATGGGGTGCTGACCGAAGGCCTGCTGCTCATCGGCTGGGTGGCGCTGTGGCGACCGGTCGAGATATTTCTCTACGACTGGTGGCCGATCCGGCGGCAGCAGCAGCGATTCGAATGTATCTCACGCATGCCTGTCGAGATCAGGAGCGAGCGCGACAACCCGAACGCATAGCGTTGCCGCAGCGGACCTCCGACTAACCCCCCAACCCCCGGCCTCTGGCCCCTAGAGCGGCGGCGAATCGTTCCCGAGCATCAGCTTGCGCACCAGCGGCACTGGTCCGCTGTACGACAGGAACGCATCGTGGAATTCGCGCAGTGACGCCTGCGGGTGCGCGCTCATCCAGTCGGTGCGCAGCTGCAGGATCATCAGCTTGCCCAGTGTGTAATTGAGGTACGCGGGATCGTAGGTGCCGCGCAGCGCCTGCTGCCGGGCGTTGCCCGGATCGGTGAGCGCACGCTCACGGAAAAGCTGCTCGGACTGCGCCACCGTCATGCCCTGCGTGTGCAGCCCGATGGCCGAGAGATAGCGCGCGTTGCGGCGCAGCGCCGAGAGCAGCTGGCCGATCTGCCATTCGGCGCTGCCGGCACGCAGGCCTTCGTCCTTCATCATTTCCTCGGTGTAGTGCGCCCAGCCCTCGGTGTAGGCGTAACTCTGGAAGAGCTGCGCCACCTTCGACGGGTTGCGGTTCACGTGCAGGAAGTGCAGGAAATGGCCCGGCCACACCTCGTGCACCGAGGTCGACAGCAACGTGCCCTCGCCGCCGACGTACTGGGCCTGCTCTTCCGGCGTCCAGCGCGGATCCGGTGGCGCGATGTAGTAGACCGACGGCACGTCCTTGCTCTCGTACGGACCCGCAGTGTTGATGTACGCGAAGTTCTGCGCGTTGTAAGGCGGCGCGGCTTCGACCAGCGCCTGCTCCGGTCCGGGGATCGTGACGATGCCCTTCTCCGCAACGAACGCGCGCAACTCCGGCAGCTGGCGCCGGGCGCCTGCGACGGCACCGCCTTCCGGCTTCTGCGCATTCGCCTTGTCGGCGCACTCACGCAGCGTCTTGCCGGGCGCGTAACCGTCGCACACCTGCTGCAGCGACGCGAGGTTGCGATCCATGTCGGCCTGGCCGAGCTGCTGCAGCCGCGCGAGCGGGACGTTGACCTGCTCGGTCGCCGCGACCATGCGCGCAAAGAGCTGCGGGCCAAGCGCGTAGTCCTGGGTCGCGTTCTTGCGCTCGGAGACGAGCCAGTCGGCCAGCTCCCGCATCGACTTCGCCGCGGCTGCGTTGACAGCGGCCAGCTGCGACTGCAGCGCCGGCTCCTTGATGCTGGCGAACACCGCGGCCACGTCGTTGCCGAAGAACTGCGCAAAGCCACCGAAGGCGTTCACGCCATATTCGATCCATGGCGCTGGCATCGGGGTCCGCAGGTTCGCGCGAATCTGCACGGCCGCGCGCGGGATCTCGCGGGCATAGGCGATGTAGGCACGCATGCGGCTCTCGAGCGGCGCATAAGGCTTGCTCAGGTAGATCTCCGGGTCGAGCAGGCCGAGGTAGAACGCCGGGCTGCGATGCGGCCAGTCGGCCTCCTTCTTCCAGAACAGGTCGACGTCGAGCGCGGCGAGCAGGTAGGCACGCTCGCGCTGGCGGGATTCCGACAGCTTGCCAGCGTCCAGGCCCAGGATGCGCGCGCGTTCGGCCTCGATCCGCGCGACGTCGCGGCGCAGCGCAGCGTCACTGAGATCGGGCAGCTTGCCGTCGAACTCGTGCCGGCCCGCGTAGACGGCGGTGACCGGATTGGCGGCGAAGTGCCCCTCGATGAAGTTCGTCACGCCCGTATCCCAGGCGGCGTCGGCACTGGGCGCGTCTGCGGCGCGAGCCGGCGCGACAGCCAGGGTTCCCGTCGCGATGACCGCGGCCAGGAGTGCAACGAGACGAGCGGGATAAAGCCTGATCATGCGCATGGTTGAGCTTCCTGTACTTCCTGCACTTCCTGTACTTCCGGTCCTGCCTGTACTTCCGGTCCTTCCGGTATTCGGCAAGCCCGTTACTTTACGCGAGGCGCAGGCGAGTCCTGTAGAATCCGCCATCTTCCGATGGACGTTTCCCACATTCTTGCGCCGCTGAACGACGCGCAGCGGCAGGCCGTGAGTGCCCCGCTGTTGCCGACCCTCGTGCTGGCCGGAGCGGGCAGCGGCAAGACGCGCGTGCTGACGCACCGCGTCGAATGGCTGGTGCAGGTCGAAGGCGTGTCGCCGCACGGCATCCTCGCCGTGACGTTCACGAACAAGGCGGCCGCCGAGATGCGCCACCGCATCGAGACGCAGCTTGGCCTGCCATCCGCGCCGCTCTGGATCGGCACCTTCCACGGCATCTGCCACCGCCTGCTGCGCCTGCACTGGCGCGAGGCTGGCCTGCCGCAGGGCTTCCAGATCCTCGACGGCGAAGACCAGCAGCGACTGGTCAAGAAGATCATCCGCGGCCTGAACCTCGACGACACGCGCTGGGTGCCACGTGAAGTGAGCTGGTTCATCAATGCGCAGAAAGACGAAGGCTTGCGGCCGAAGCACCTGAAGGACGACGGCGACCCGACGCGCCACCAGTTGATCAAGCTGTATGAGGCCTACGAGGACGCCTGCCGCCGCAATGGCGTCGTCGATTTCGCCGAGCTGCTGCTGCGCTGTTACGAGATCCTGCGCGAGGTGCCGGGCCTGGGCGAACACTACCGTGCGCGCTTCAGGCATGTGCTGGTCGACGAGTTCCAGGACACCAACACCATCCAGTACAACTGGATGAAGGCACTGGTGGGTTCGACCAGCGTGCCGTACGTGGTGGGCGACGACGACCAGTCGATCTACCGCTGGCGCGGCGCGCGGGTCGAGAACCTGCAGCAGTACCGCCGGGATTTCAGCGACGTACAGCTGTTCCGGCTCGAGCAGAACTACCGCTCGACCGGCAACATCCTCGACGCCGCCAACGCCATCATCGGCAACAACAGCGGCCGCATCGGCAAGAAGCTCTGGACCAGCGAAGGCAAGGGCGCGCCGATCCGCCTCTTCCGCGCCTACAACGAGCGCGACGAGGCCGAGTTCGTCACGGCCAAGATCCGCGAGTGGATTGCACGCGGCGGCAAGCGTGCCGACAACGCCATCCTCTACCGTTCGAACGCGCAGTCGCGGGTGTTCGAAGAATACCTGCTGGCCGCGCGCATTCCGTACCGCGTGTACGGTGGCCTGCGGTTCTTCGAGCGCCAGGAAATCAAGGACGCGCTGGCATACCTGCGCCTGATCTCGAATCGTGACGACGATGCGTCGTTCGAGCGCGTCGTGAACCTGCCGACGCGCGGCATCGGCGCGCGCACGCTCGAAGTGCTCCGGGCCCACTCCCGCGAGCACGTGAAATCGATGTGGCAGTCCGCGTTCGAGTGCAACGAGGATCTCGGAGCCAAGGCGGTGTCTTGCCTGCAGGCGTTCCTGACGCTGGTCGAGAAGCTCGACGCCGAAACGCAGGGCCTGCCGCTGCACGAGCAGGTCGATCACGTGATCCAGGCGAGCGGCCTGGTCGGGCACTATAAGAAGGACAAGGCCGACAAGGGCGAGGCCCGGCTCGAGAACCTCGAGGAACTCGTGAGCGCCGCGCGCGGCTTCGAGCCCGAGGACACGGACATGCCGCCGCTGATGGCGTTCCTGTCCCACGCCGTGCTCGAGTCCGGCGAGGGCCAGGCCGAGGCCTGGGAAGACTGCGTGCAGATGATGACTCTGCACTCGGCCAAGGGTCTGGAGTTCCCGGTCGTGTTCCTGTGCGGCCTGGAGGATGGCCTCTTCCCGCACCAGCGCTCGATCATGGACGTGCACGGACTCGAGGAAGAACGCCGTCTCTGTTACGTGGGGTGCACGCGCGCCATGCGCCAGTTGTACGTGACCTATGCCGAGCAGCGCCGCATGCACGGCATCGACAACTTCGGGGCCCCGTCCCGGTTCATCGCCGAGATTCCGCTGGAACTGGTCGAGGAAGTCCGCCCGAAGGTACAGGTGTCCCGGCCGGTCTATTCGCCCCAGTCGCGCCCCACCCCGCAGCAGGCATCCCGCCCTGTCGGCAGCAACCTGTCCATGAGCGGACGGCGGTTCCAGGACGAGACTCCGGCAGGGGCGTTCAAGCTGGGCCAACGGGTCCGTCACGCCAAGTTCGGGGACGGGGTGGTCCTGAGCCTCGAAGGCCAGGGGACCAACGCCCGCATACAGGTTGTGTTCGAGCGCCAGGGCACCAAGTGGCTGATGCTGGGGTACGCCAACCTTGAGGCGGTCTGAGTCGCGCTAGAATGGCGCGCTGCCCCACAGGTCCTTAAAGCTTGAAAATCATCATCCTCGGGGCCGGCCAGGTCGGCCGGACAGCGGCGTACCACCTCGCCCGCGAAGAGGCCAACGACGTCACCGTCGTCGAC
>JBAVIQ010000652.1:0-5699 GCA_049687035.1 Steroidobacteraceae bacterium | reverse complement strand
CTGTCGACATGCGCGAAATCATCGCCCGGCTCTGCGACGACTCGGACTTCATGGAGTTCCAGCCCACCTTCGGCCCCGCCACCGTCTGCGTGCACACGTCGATCGGCGGGTTCCCGGTCGGCATCCTCAGCAACAACGGCCCGCTCGATCCCGCAGGTTCGAGCAAGGCGACGCATTTCATCCAGCAGTGCTGCCAGTCCGGGCTGCCGCTCATCTACCTGCAGAATACGACCGGGTACATCGTCGGCAAGGAGTCGGAGCGTGCAGGGATGATCAAGCACGGCTCCAAGATGATCCAGGCCGTCGCGAACGCGACCGTGCCGCAGGTGACGATCCAGTGCGGGGCGTCCTACGGCGCCGGCAATTACGGCATGTGCGGCCGCGGTTTCGCGCCGCGTTTCCTGTTCTCGTGGCCGAACGCGCGCACCGCCGTCATGGGCGCCGAGCAGGCCGCCGCAACGATGGCGATCGTGATGGAGGCTTCGGCCCGCGACCGCGGACTCGAGCCCGACCGCGCACAGATCGACGGCATGCGGGCGAAGATCGTCGAGACGTTCGACCGGCAGACATCGTCGTTCTACACGTCCGGCCGGCTGCTCGACGACGGGATCATCGACCCGCGCGAAACCCGCGCCGTGCTGACGCAAGTGCTGCAGCTATTCCGGCGCGCGGACGGCCTGAGGCTGCGCCCGCTCACCTTCGGCGTCGCCCGGCCCTGATTCCGAGGTCCCCATGCTATTCACCCACGAACACGCCGAGCTTCGCCGCACCGTCGAACGGTTCTGTCGCGAAGAGATCAATCCGCACGTCGACGCCTGGGAGGACGCCGGCGCGTTTCCCGCGCATGAAGTCTTTCGCAAACTCGGACACCTCGAACTGCTCGGGCTCACCAAACCCGAGGCCGTCGGTGGCGCGGCACTGGATTACAGCTATGCCGTCGTTCTGGCCGAAGCGCTCGGCACCTGCACTTGTGGGGGCGTGCCGCTCGCGATCGGCGTGCAGACGGACATGGCGACGCCCGCGCTCGCGCGGATCGGCAGCCCCGAACTGCAGCGCGAATTCCTGGTGCCCGCGGTCGCGGGCGAAATGGTGGCGTGCATCGGCGTCTCCGAACCGGGCGCCGGGTCGGATGTCGCTGCGATCCGCACGACGGCCCGCAAGGACGGCGGTGACTACGTCATCAACGGTGGCAAGCTCTGGATCACCAACGGCGCGCAGGCCGACTGGATGTGCTGCCTCGCGAATACGTCCGATGGCAGCCCGCACCGCAACAAGTCGTTGATCGTCATCCCTATGAAGACGGCCGGCGTCACCGTGGCGCGCAAGATCCGCAAGCTCGGCATGCACTCCTCCGACACCGCGCAGATTCACTTCGACGACGTGCGAGTGCCGCAGCGCTATCGCATTGGTGACGAAGGCATGGGCTTCACCTACCAGATGCAGCAGTTCCAGGAAGAACGGTTGTGGGGTGCCGCCAATGCACTGGGCGGGCTCGATCACGCCATCGCCGACACCATCGAGTACACGCGCAGCCGCCAGATCTTCGGCCGCAGCGTGCTCGACAACCAGGTCGTGCACTACACGCTGGCAGAATTGCAGACCGAGGTCGAGGCGTTGCGTGCGCTCGTGTACCGCGCGACGGAACTTTTCGTCGCCGGGCAGGACGTCACGCAACTCGCGTCGATGGCCAAGCTCAAGGCTGGCCGGCTTTCGCGCGAAGTCGCGGACAAGTGCCTGCAGTTCTGGGGCGGCATGGGGTACACGTGGGAGAACCGAGTGTCGCGCCTGTTACGTGACGGGAGGCTGGGATCCATCGGCGGCGGCGCGGACGAGGTGATGCTCTCGATCATCTGCAAACTCAACGGCACGTTGTCGAGGCCCGGCGCATGAGCCTGGCAGGGGACGCACTGGTGCAGGTCGAGCGCCGCGGCGCGTTCTGGTTCGCGCGACTCAACCGGCCCGACAAACGCAACGCGCTCTCCGAACCGTTGCTGGGTGAATTGCTCGCGCTGTGCGATCGTGTCGATGCGGACGCTGCCGCGCGGGCACTGGTGCTCTGGGGAGCCGGCGGCAGTTTCTGCGCCGGCGCGGACTTCGGCCGTTTCCAGGAACTGATGGCCGCACCGGCACCTGCCGGCCCCGACCCGATCGTCGCGCACAACCGTACGTTCGGCACGATGCTCGAGCGCCTGGCGACGCTGCCTGTGCCCACGCTCGGCATCGTCCGTGGCGCAGCGATGGGAGGCGGGGTCGGGCTCGCGTGCGCGCTCGATCACGTCATTGCGACAGTAGACGCGGTCTTCGCCATGCCCGAGGTCACGCTCGGCGTCGCGCCTGCGCAGATCGCACCCTTCGTTACGCGGCGCATCGGTGCGACACGGGCCCGCTGGCGCATGCTGACGGCTGCGCGCTTCGATGCGCATGCCGCGCATGCCGACGGATTCGTCGACACCGTAGTGCCCGTGAACGCCCTCAAGGAGGCCGTCGCGGCCGAACTCGGCCTGCTCGCATTGACCGAACCCGCCGCGCTCCGCGCCACGAAGCGCCTTGCCCTGCGCAATCTCGAATGCCCCCTGGCGCAGGCGCTCGACGCAGCGGCCCGGGAATTTGCTGTGTTGCTGCGGGCCGGAGCGGCGCGCGAAGGGATCGCCGCCAGTCGCGAGCGACGTCGACCTGCATGGCATACCGAAGTGCCCGCATTGCCGGAGTTCGACTGATGCCCGTGCATCGCCTTCTCATTGCCAACCGCGGCGAGATCGTCACGCGCATCGCCCGCACCGCGCAGCGAATGGGGGTTGCGACCGTCGCGGTCTACTCCGACGCAGACCGCGCCGGCGTGCACGTTGCAGCGTGCGACGACGCCGTGCCAATTGGTGGCCTCGCCGCCGCGGACAGCTACCTGCGCATCGACAAGCTGTTGGAGGCTGCACGCGCGTCGGGCGCCGATGCGATTCATCCGGGTTACGGCTTTCTCTCCGAGAATGCAGCGTTCGCCAGCGCGGTAACCGCCGCCGGTCTCGTCTTCGTCGGTCCGCCAGCCGCGGCGATCGCTGCGATGGGTGATAAAGCGCGTGCGCGGCAGCGCATGGCAGCCGCGGGTATCCCCGTCGTGCCCGGTTACGACGGCGATGACCGGGATCCCGCCATCCTGCAGCATGAAGCAGACCGCATCGGCTACCCGGTCATGGTGAAAGCCGCCGCCGGCGGCGGCGGCCGCGGCATGCGCCTGGTGCAGCGCGCATCGGAACTGCCGGACGCCCTGCGCTCGGCTGCGGCAGAAGCGGCGAAGTCCTTTGGCGACGGACGACTGATCCTTGAACGTGCCGTCGCGGAACCGCGTCACGTCGAGATCCAGGTGTTCGCAGACTCGCACGGCAACGTTCTTCACCTCGGCGAACGCGACTGCTCCGTGCAGCGCAGGCACCAGAAGGTCATCGAAGAATCGCCCTCGCCTGCCGTGAACGATGAACTGCGCGTGCGCATGGGAGCGGCCGCGGTTGCCGTCGCGCGCGAGATCGGCTACGTCGGCGCCGGCACGGTCGAGTTCCTGCTGGATCGCGCCGGCCATTTCTACTTCATGGAGATGAACACACGACTCCAGGTCGAACACCCGGTGACCGAGTGCGTCACGGGTCTCGATCTCGTCGAGTGGCAACTGCGCGTGGCGCGCGGCGAACCGTTGCCGTTACGGCAGGATGAAGTGCAATTGCACGGCCACGCGATCGAAGTCCGGTTATGCGCCGAGTCCCCGACGGATGACTTCCTGCCCGGCAGCGGCACGATCGTGGACTGGTCGGTTCCCTCGGCCGTGCGCTGCGATCATGCGTTGCGCGCAGGCGCAGAAGTTCCGGCATGGTACGACTCGATGGTCGCCAAGCTGATCGCGCATGCGCCGACACGCGCGCAGTGCATCGATCAGCTGGCTGCGGCGGTCGATCGAACCGTGCTGCTCGGCGTGCAGAGCAATCGCGCGTTTCTCGGCCGGCTGCTGCGGCACGAAAGCTTTCGAGCCGGTCACGACGTGTCCACGACTTTCATCGAGCGGCATTTCGGCGCAGCCGCAACCCGCCAGCCGCAACCCGACACGAAGCTGTGGGCGCTGGCCGCCTGGATTTCCGTTGCCGGCGCGCCGGAAGCGGAATGCACGCCGACGGCGTGGCGCAACTGGAGCACCAGTAGACCGCTGCCGCAGCCGTGGCGCCTGCGGTGGCACGCGCCGGCGGCATTCGCGGATGCAATCCGGGACCTGCACGGCCGCGTGTACCTGACGCCCTGCAGTGCGCAGGTGGAATACGCCGCGGGGCAGCTCCAGCTGCAAGCCGTGCCCGTCACGGCCGGAGCGCATGCGAAGGCCATCATCGACGGCGAGCACGTCGACTACCGTTACGCATGGTTGGGCTCGACGCTGTGGCTGCACACGCCGCAAGGCGATCACGCCTTCGATTGCCGGCGGCGAGAACCCGCCCGCTCGAGCGAGTCGGATGGCGCGTCCGCGACGGAAGTTTGCGCGGCCATCAACGGCCGGGTGGTCGACGTTGCTGCAGTAACCGGCATGACGGTCGCCAAGGGCGATCGACTCGTCGTGCTCGAGGCGATGAAGATGGAACATGAAATCCGCGCTGCACGTGCGGGCCGGATCGCGGACGTCGGCATCAAGGCGGGCGACCAGGTCGTCCCAGGCCAGGTGCTCGTCCGTTACGAGGGAGAGACCGCATGACCGCCAAAGTCGTCGTGACCTGTGCCCTGACGGGCGTGCTCACGGATCCCGCGCAGCACAACGTGCCGGTGACACCGGAACAAATGGCGCGCGAAGCACGCGCCGCCTACGACGCGGGCGCCAGTGTCGTGCACGTTCACTTCCGGCAGCAGGGCGAGGGCAAGGGTCACCTGCCCTGCTGGGATCCGGCTGTCGCGGTCGAGATCGCCCAGGCGATCCGCGCAGCCTGTCCGGGCATCATCTTCAACCAGTCCACCGGTGTCGTGGGTCCGGACATCTCGGGTCCGGTCGCCTGCATCCGTGCCGTGAAACCGGAGATCGCTGCAGCCAATGCGGGTTCGCTGAACTACCTGAAGGTGCGCAGCGACGGCCGCTGGGCCTGGCCGCCAATGATCTTCGACAACCCGGTGGAGAAAGTCGCGGCCTTCTTGCAGGTCATGCAGGAGACCGATGCGTTGCCGGAATTCGAGTGCTTCGACGTCGGCATCGTGCGCAGCGTCGAAATGTTCATGCGCTCCGGGCTGTATCGCGGCCATCCGGACGTCAACTTCGTCATGGGCGTGGAGTCGGGCATGCCCGCCGATCCGGCGCTGCTGCCAATCCTGATCGGACTGCTGCCCGCCAATGCGACCTGGCAGGTGACCGCCATCGGCCGCGAGAACGTCTGGCCGCTGCATCGCCGCACGGCGGAGCTCGGTGGCAACCTGCGCACCGGCCTCGAGGACACTTTCTATCTGCCGGATGGACGCAAAGCGCGCAGCAATGGCGAACTGATCGACGCAATCGTCGGACTGGCACGCGCAGCAGGACGCGAGTGCGCAACGCCCGCCGAAGCGCGCAAGATGCTGCACCTCGCCGCCTGATCACGACAGGCGCCGACTGAGGGGAGGTTCGATGCGCAAAAGTCTCTTGCTCGCCGGCGCCGTCGCTGCGGCAGCGCTGGTCTACCTGTTTGCGTGGCCCGTTCCCGTCGAACCTGTCG
>JBAVIQ010000651.1:0-2388 GCA_049687035.1 Steroidobacteraceae bacterium | reverse complement strand
TGAGCCTGTCGCAGCAGTGCCAGGATGTCGTGTGCCTTGGCCTCGTCCGCTGCACGCTGCGCCTGCTCGGCCTCGCGCACGGCCTGGCGTTCGGCATCGTCTGCCTGAGCCTGCTCGGCCGCCGCCGCGGCTGCCGCCTGCGCCTCAAGGTCCTGCTGACGCCGCGCCGCTTCGGACGCGAAGGCGGCAGATCGCTGCCGCTCGGTCTCGGCCTGGATCGACTGTTCGATCGCACGGCGGTGGTGCTCGACGGCTTCGTGCGCACGTTCTAGGCGCTGCGCCACGTCGTCCTGCAGGTCCGGCTTCGCCTGCGGTGCGAGCGTGCGCCACCGGGTCTCGAGCTGCGCAAGGATGGTCGCGTACGACGGGTCGTACGGACGCTCGCTGTGCCGGGCGATGGCCGCGGCAGTCTCTGCCAAGTCAGCCTGCAACTGCTGGGCGCTGCGGATCTCCGCGAGCTGCTCATCGCGTCGGGCGGTAAGAATGCGATGGACGTTCTTGTCTTTGCCGTGGCGCGTGGCGGGGATCAGTTGCCGCAGCTGTTCCGGATCCGCGATGTTGCGCGCCGCCGCCTGGCGGATCCGCGTCGAGCTTCCCTCCAGGACCCACTTGCCGATCGTGACCATGTCGCCGGCAGCGATGGCCTGCGACAGGCTCGCTTCCTCTTCCCTCGCGCGTACGGAAGAGTCGGGTCGTGGCGGCGATTCAACTCCGGCATCACGCTCGCTGACCGGCGCCGCGCCGGCCGCGGAAGGTGATTTACCAAACAGGCGCGAGAAGAGTGACATCGTGGAATCTTGGTTGGAGCGGGGCCGCCCAGCAATCCGCGATGTTACCTGCGTCGTGCCGCGCCCGCATTTGGCGAGCGCTAGAACATGACGCCGAGCAGTTTTTTCAGGAGATCTTCCAGCGGCATCATCGTGAGCACGAGCGGTACGATCGGTGCCAGCGTCGCGACCCCGAGCTGAAACACGGCTTCCTTTGAAACTGGAATGATGCGCATCCCGCGCACGATTTCGAAGCTGTTGCCGAGATCCGCGAGTGACTGGATGTCGCCGCTGCCCAGCATCGGCTCATTGACGGCACCGCCGCGCAGCCACTTCTCGTCAAAGGCCCGGACGTATCCCTGCGCCAGCGTGCCGTACTCCCGCAGCCCCATCCGCTTCGCACGGGATAACTGCGGGGCTAACACCATGAGCGGTCCGACGATCAGGCACACGATGAAAATCATCAGCAGGATGATTTCGAGCCGGAAGTCGGTGAGGCGCGCTCCCGCGTAGAAGATCTGGCTGGCCAGCGTGCCCGCGAGCAGGGCTCCGTGTGCCAGTGCGAGCGGCACGAAGGCATACACGGTGTTCGAGAGAAAGCCGAGCCCGCCTACGCGATCAGGGTGCGTAGGTACGAGCGCCAAGGGAAAGCGCGAGACTTGCCACAGCAGTCGCGCCCAGATGCACACCCTGAAGTACCAGCGACACAACAGGAACTGGAACAGCGGCAGGCTCACATAGCCGTACCACATGCCTGCGAAAGTCAGCGCCGAGCCACCCGCCGCCGGAATCGCGTACCAGGTAGTCGCATCGAGAGCCATGTATTGCCGCCAGACGATCGAGATGCCCACTGCATACACAAAAGCGATGAGCAGCAGTTCGGCGGCTACGGAGTTCCGCAGCCGATAGGCGGAGGCAATCGCCGAGTCGAGCCGGGCGAAATCAGCCGGAGCAACCATGTGCCGGTCGCCAAAAGTACTGACCACCGTGCGCATCCGTTGATGCACGAACAGTTCGGCCACGATGAGAAGCGGCAATACGACGAGGAATTTGACGTGAACCTCGACGTCAAGGAGAAAGGGCACGGCGACGCTGCCATCGAACAGCCTGCCGGACAGGGTTGCGAGCAGGAACAGCGGCAGCCACGCGATCAGGGTCAGCGTGATGACTCGTCGACGCTGCAACGACAAAGCATCGTCCGACAGGTGTACTCGACGCAGCAGCTGATACAGGGGCCCGCCGAGAACGAGCGAAAAATCCGCGGATGCGCCGCGCGCATGTTCACCGGCCGGTTCAGCGTTCGACGGGGTCCAGTTCACGTTCATGAGGTCTCCGGATGCATTCGCGCGCCGGCAGTCGAGCCCAGGCCAGCGCTGTCGTGCTCTTCAGGCGGGAGTTCGTGCCCCGCAATCTACCGCAAACGATCCTCTTCGCCTGCCCGGTAACCGTCCTTGTAGTCCTGCGGGTGCCGGTCCTGATCGTACGGACGGCCCTTGACGGCATCGTTGTACCCACGCCTGTATTCCGAGCTGCCGTTACCCTGGTCGTGGCCAGAACCGCCGGAACCGTTGTTGCCATAGAACGTGACGATCACGCGTGTGCCGCCCTCCCACTTGAACTC
>JBAVIQ010000650.1:0-5808 GCA_049687035.1 Steroidobacteraceae bacterium | reverse complement strand
GGCCGCGCTCACACCGTCGCGGGCGACTATCTGTTGCTCCTCGCCGTGCTGCTCGCGAGCACGGACCTCGCCTATGCCGAGCGTCAGTTCACGCTGCTCGGCCCCTTGTGGTCGTGGCACTTGTTGCTGCTGGCGGTCGTCCACGCGGCCATTGCGTATACGTTTACCTCGCCGCTCGTGCTGGCGGCATCCCTCACATCGCTCGCGGGGTGGTTCGGCGTGGGCGGCACGTTCGGCGACGCGCTGCATTTCTCGTACTCGACGCCGATGCTTGGTGCCCGCGCATTCGCCTGCGCGGCAGTGATCGCGGCCTGGCGCTATGCCGACCGCAGCGCGCGACCGGACACACCCTTCCGCAACGTGTTCGACCATTACGCGGCGAACCTGGCATTCTGGGGTGCAATCGCGTGGTGCCTCGAGTGGCCGTGGCTCGCCGCCGGGCTGCCGCTGCTGGCCGCGCTCGCCTACGCGTCGGTTCGCCATGGTCTCGACACCGGTCGCGAGGCGTTCCTTGTGTACGGCATTGTGTACGCGGCGATCGGCATCTGTGCCGCCATCGCGCCGCGTCTCCATGGCATGACCGTGTCGCTCGGCTTCGTGCTGATCGTCGTGTGCGCCACGGCGGCCACGCTGTGGCAGCTGCGTCGACGCCTCCGGGAGCCCAGCCCATGAGCCGTTGGCGTCCGTCGCCTGGCGAAGAACGCTGGCTCGAGTTGGCGTCCGAGCTGGGCGCTGCGATTCCGCGCGGCGCCGTGACCGAGCGTACCGGCGGCTGGCGTAGCACCGGCCCGCTTGCTCGCATCGCGCTCTTCGTCCTGGGGTTCATTGCGGCCGTGCTTGCGGGCGCGCTGCTCTTCTCGATTCCTGGACTCGACGACGAGACCACCTTGCTCGTCACGGGATTGATCTCCGTGCTCGCCGCAGAGTGGCTCACCGTCGCCAGGCGCCTCTACGCATCCGGCATCGAGGAGGGCCTCTGTGTCGCCGGGTCCCTCTTGATCGCTGCCTGGATCACCACGCTCATCGCGCCACGGTCTGGTTACGCCATTGGCACGGTCGAGATGCTGGTGCTGATCGCGGCCACCGGCGCCGCGGGGCTGCGGCGCTTGAATCCCCTCGTCACCACCTGCGCCGTGCTTGCCTTCATTTACTGGATGGGATCGACCGCGACCGCGCATGCGATCGATCAAACGATCGGTGGCGGCATGACTGCCGTTACTGTTGGCTGTGCGCTCGCGGCGCTCGCACTCGCCCTGGGCGCGCGGGAATACCGTCGACCGTCTCACGACCGGATGCTCGACTGGCTGGTCGCGACGCTGCCAGTCGCTGCCTACGCGCAGCATGCAACCTCGGATGCCTACGAGGTCCTGCGCTCTCTGGGCGGCGGCACGAGCCGGCTTGCGACGGCAGTGCTGCTGTTCGCACTCGGCGCCGCGATGTTGTTCATAGGCCTGCGCAGGCGAAGGCACGCGCCGCTGCTGGGTTTCATGGGCTGCGTCGCCTGCCTCGCGCTGGAATTGCGTCAGGTCACCACACTTGCGACGGAGACGTGGCTCATCCTCTACGGTTTCGCAGCGCTGTTCGCAGGAGTGGCATTGGACCGTTACCTGCGCCAGCCGCGCAATGGCCTGACCTCGGCCGCGCCGACTCACCGCGAGGGAGCGCTCGACGTGCTGCAGCCCGCCGGCGCAGCGGTACTCGCGCAACGCACCGCCCCCGAGCTCCCGCGCCCGGAGCCCCCTGTGACGGGAGGCGGGGGGCGATTTGGCGGCGGTGGCGCCACCGGCAGCTACTGAACCGACCCGTCACCGGACTCCAGGAACGGCAAGGAAAAAGCCCGGGGACCTCTCGGTCGCCGGGCCTTCGCTTTGCGCAGGATGCCGCTCAGCCGAGTGCTTTCTCGAACTCCGGCACGATCGTGAACAGGTCGCCGACGAGCCCGATGTCCGCGCTCTCGAAGATCGGCGCTTCGCCGTCCTTGTTGATCGCGACGATCGTGCGCGCGTCCTTGATGCCGGTCATGTGCTGGATCGCGCCCGAGATGCCGATCGCGAAGTACACCTGTGGCGCAATGATCTTGCCGGTCTGGCCGACCTGCAGGTCGTTCGGGACGTAGCCCGCATCGACTGCGGCGCGTGACGCGCCGACCGCCGCACCGAGCTTGTCGGCGAGCGAATAGATCAGCTTGAAGTTCTCCGCGCTGCCGAGTGCCCGGCCACCGGAGACGACCTTGGCGGCCGACTGCAGGTCCGGACGACCCGTCGATGCGCCCGACCGCGATACGAAGCGCGTGTGCGAGGGCAGGGCGGCACCTGGGTCGACCCTTTCGATGGCCGCGCTGCCGCCCGCTGCAGCCGCTTCGAACGAAGCGACGCGCACGGTGGCGACGACCGGGACGCCCGCTGGCGCTTCGACGGTGAGAATCGCGTTGCCCGCATAGATCGGGCGCTTGAACGTGTGCGAGCCATCCACCGCCATGATGTCCGAGACCTGGCTCACGCCGAGGAGCGCGGCGACGCGGGGCATGATGTCCTTGCCGAAGGTCGTCGACGGACCGAACACGTGCGTATAGCCGGCAGCGAGCTTCGCGATCTGTGGCGCGAAGATGGCTGCGAGCGGCTCCTTGTTGGCCGGGCTCTCGACCACGAGCACCTTGCTGACGCCCGTAAGCGCAGCAGCTTCAGCGGCAATGGCCGCCGCATCGGCCGCAAGCACGGCGATATCGATGGTGGCGCCCGCAATCTTCGCGGCGCAAGTGACGCTCTTCGCCGTGCTGGCGTTCAGCTTCGCGCCGTCGTGTTCGGCGACGATCAGGATCTTGCTCATCAGACCAACCCCTTCTGCTTCAGCACGCCGACGAGTTCGGCAACGTCCTTGACGATGATGCCTTTCTGGCGGCTCGGCGGCGGGTCGACCTTGACGGTCCTGAACGCCGCACCCTCCGTCACGCCGTAGTCGGCGACGCTCTTGATGTCGAGCGGCTTCTTCTTCGCCTTCATGATGTCCGGCAGCTTCACGTAGCGCGGCTCGTTGAGGCGCAGGTCCACCGAAAGCACGGCGGGGAGGTCGACCTCCAGCGTTTCGAGGCCCGAGTCCACTTCGCGAGTGACCGTGGCCTTGCCGTCGGCAATGTCGACCTTCGAGCAGGAGGTGGCCTGCGGGCGGTCGAGCAGGGCGGCGAGCATCTGCGCCGTCTGGCCGTTGTCCTCGTCGATGGCCTGCTTGCCCAGCAGTGTCAGGAACGGCTGCTCGGCTTCGGCGATCTTCTGGAAGATCTTCGCAATCGACAGCGGTGCCATGGCGGCGTCGGTCTGCACCAGGATCGCGCGGTCGGCGCCCATCGCAAGCGCGGTGCGCAACTGCTGCTGGGTGTCCGCCGGGCCGATGCTGACGGCCAGCACTTCGTCGGCCAGGCCCTGTTCCTTGATGCGCAGCGCCTGTTCGAGCGCGATTTCATCGAAGGGGTTGATGCTCATCTTGACGCCTTCGGTGATGACGCCCGTGTTGTCCGGCTTGACCCGGACCCGGACGTTGTAGTCCACCACGCGTTTCACACCGACCATGATTCTGCGCACGCGCTCACTCCTGTTCAGCTGGGTCTTTGCAACGCAACATCATACCAGTCCGACCGGCTGCGGCGACCGACCGACCCGGACTGGACGCTATGGCAAAACGCCCTTACCAGCCGCGCTTTTCGTCGAGCTGGCGGGTCAGGTTGACGAGCCGCCGGTAGCTTTCGAGCCGCCGGGGGTCGATCTCCCCGGATTCGACGGCCGCCACGACCGCGCACTGCGGTTCCCGCAGGTGCAGGCAGTTCTGGAAGCGACAGCCAGGTGCCCGCTGGATGATTTCCAGGTAGCCCCGCTGAATATCCGGCAGGGGCATGACGGGTGGGGCGTAGTCGCGGACGCCCGGCGAGTCCGTAAGCTCGCCCCAGGGCAACTGCACGATCGCGGACGACACGGTGGTGTGCTTGCCCTGGCCCGACCCGACCGAGAGGTCGGATGTGGCCCGGTAGGCGCCCTCGCAGAGCACGTTGGTCAACGACGACTTCCCGACCCCCGACTGGCCGGCCAGGAGCGTGCGGCGACCCTGTAGCCGCTCCTTGAGCGCATCCAGGCCGGTGCCACGCTTGGCGGAGACCGTCACGACGGGAATCCCGATCCGCCGGTACGTGTCGATGAAGGCGAACTCCTCAGGGCCGAACTCGCCGCCGCCGATCAGATCCTGCTTGTTCAGGATCAGCAGCGGCTCGATTCCCGCGTAACCCGCCCCGGCCAGGTAGCGGTCGATGATGAACGGGTCGCAGGTGGGGCGGGGCGCCACGACGATGCCCAGCTGGTCCAGGTTGGACGCAATGTCCTCGACGCCGCCCCGGCTGTCCGTCCGCTGCAGGACGTTGCGGCGGGGCAGGCGCTCCGCCACTACCCAATGCCCGTCGGCGGCCGTGGATTCGGGTTCGAGGCGGACCAGGTCGCCAGCGACAACCTCGGTGCGGCGGCCGCGGATCTTGCAGGGCAGCCGCTCTGCCGTGTCCGACGACAACACCACGACTCGGCGGCCGTAGGACTCGACCACGCAGCCCGTCCTGCCCTCGGTGGTCGACGGCGGCTTGGCGCTGCTGCCGGTGCGGCCGGACGCTCGTTCGTTACGGCGGCGCATGCTCACGTGGGCGTGAGCGCCTGCCGGGCGGCGAGGGACCCCTGCGCTCCGCCGGGATTGACAAGCCGGGCGATCCGCACGACCGGTGGCGGGTGCGAGTCGTAAAACGCGGAATGCAACGGGTCGGGCGTCAGTGTGCTCGCGTTCTCGCGGTACAGCCTGACCAGCGCGTGACCTAATTCTGGACCGTCGCTGAAGCGGGCCGCGAAGGCGTCGGCCTGGAACTCGTGACGCCGCGACCATGCGGCACCCAGTGGTGTAAGGAGCCAAGTGAACGCGGGTAGAACCAGGATGAACAGCAGCAGCGCGGCCGAGCTGCTGGGTTGATCGACGCCGAGTGCATCGTAGAACCAGCCTTGAGCCGACAACCATCCCAACAGGGCGAAGCCTGCGAGCGACGTTGCGGCGCTCACCAGCAGCCGCTGCGGAATGTGCTTGAGCTTGAAGTGCGCGAGCTCGTGGGCAAGCACGGCTTCGACCTGCACCGGCGAAAGCGACTGCAGCAGCGTGTCGTAGAAGACGATGCGCTTTTCGCGGCCGAGCCCGGTGAAATAGGCATTGCCGTGCGCGGATCGCTTTGACCCGTCCATGACGTACACGTCGCGCGCGTGGAAGTCGCAACGGGCGAGCAGGGCATCGATGCGCTCGCGCAAGGCTGCATCCGTGAGCGGCGTGAACTTATTGAAGAATCCCGCGATCCAGCGGGGCCAGGCCCAGAGCAGCAGCAGCGAAAACGCCATCCACACGGCCCAGGCCACCAGCCACCAACGCGTGCCGCTGGCCGCCATCGTCCAGAGAACCAGCGCGACGATGCCACCGCCCAGCAACCCGCCCAGTGCCGCAGCCTTCAGCAAGTCGGCCACGAACACGGCTGCCGTCGTTCGATTGAAGCCGAAGCGAGCTTCGATCACGAACGTCCGCCACACCGAAAACGGCAGTGAGGCCAGGCTCATCGCCAACAGCACCAGCAGCACGTGCAGCGTTCCGGAGCCGATGGGATTCTGGCCCGCGATTGCAGTGGCGAGTCGACCGAGGGTAGCGATCCCGCCTCCGAGCGTCAGGACCAGCAACACGATGGCGTCATAGACCAGTTCGAGCCGGCCAAAACGCTGCCGGGCGACCGTGTAGTCAGCGGCTTTCGAATGC
>JBAVIQ010000649.1:0-5182 GCA_049687035.1 Steroidobacteraceae bacterium | reverse complement strand
GCTACGCAGGTGGCGCTGGACGGCATCCAGGCGCTCGGCGGCAACGGCTACATCAATGACTACCCGACCGGGCGTATCCTGCGCGACGCTAAGCTCTACGAGATCGGCGCCGGCACCAGCGAGATCCGCCGCATGCTGATCGGCCGCGAACTGTTCGCTGCGACGGCCTGACGCACAGGGAGAACGACGATGCCGATGGGCGGGCTCTATTACGAGCAGTTCAGCTTGGGCCAGCGGTTCGAACACGTGCTGCGCCGCACGGTCACCGAGGCCGACAACCTCATCTTCAGCGCACTCACGCACAACCCGGCGGCCCTGCACCTCGACGAGGAATACATGAAGTCCTCCGAGTTCGGCACGCGCATCGTGAACAGCTGCTTTACGCTGAGCCTGATGGTCGGCGTTTCCGTCGCCGACACCACGCTTGGAACGACCGTCGCGAATCTCGGCTGGGACGAGGTCCGCTTTCCGAAGCCTGTGTTCATCGGCGACACCCTGCGCACCGAATCGATCGTGCATGAGATGCGCGAGAGCAAGTCGCGCCCCGGCGCGGGCATCGTCACGTTCATCCATCGTTGCTTCAACCAGCGCAACGAAGAAGTGGCCGTGTGCAAGCGCATGGCGCTGATGAAGAAGCTGCCGACGGGGGTCGGCTGATGCGGTCGCTGCTGTTCGTGCCGGGCGACCGGCCGGAGCGATTTGCGAAGGCGCTGGCGAGCGGCGCCGACGCCGTGATCTGCGATCTCGAGGACGCCGTGACGCGGGTCACGCGCCCGCAAGCCCGGCTCAACGTGGCGGACCTGCTGCGCACGGCCGGGAGATCGATCCCGCTCTGGGTGCGCATCAACCCCGTCCAGACCGAAGATGCGCTCCACGACCTCGCCGCCGTGGTCGCTGCGCGCCCTGACGGCATCGTGTTGCCGAAGGCGCGCAACGGCGCCGACCTGCACCAGCTCGATCACTGGCTCGAAGCACTCGAGGCGCAGCATGGTTACCCGTACGGCTCGATCAAGACGATCGCGTTGATCACAGAGACCGCAGGTGCCGTGCTGAGCGGTTCGACCTTCACGACACCGCCGGCGCGAGTCATCGGCTACACGTGGGGAGCCGAAGACCTGGCCGCCGACGTCGGCGCCTCGACCAACCGCGCCGCCGACGGCGAACTCGAATTCACGTTCCGGCTCGCGCGTTCATCGTGTCTGCTGACGGCGGCAGCTGCTGGCATCGCGGCCTACGACACGACCGACATCGAATTCCGCGATGTCGCCGCCGTCGAGCGGCGGGCGCAGGCCTCACGTCGTGACGGTTTCGTGGGCAAGCTCGCGATCCATCCGGCGCAACTCGCACCGATTCACGCCGCGTTCACGCCGACCAGCGACGAAGTGACCTGGGCGCGACGCGTCATCGAACTGATGTCCACCGCGGGCGGGCAGGGCGCCGTGGCGCTCGACGGCCGCATGATCGACCGACCGCACGTCAAGCAGGCCGAGCGCATCCTGGCTGCGCTCGCAGGCCGCTGATCCGCGCACCGCGCAAGGGGAGACTCGAAGCATGAGCGTGCTGCAGACCCGCATCGACCGGCATGGCGCCGAGTTCACGGCCAACGAGGCCGTCAACCGCGCGCTGGCCGCCGAGCTCCGTGAACTCGCCGCGAAGGTCCGTGCAGGCGGCCCTGCCGTCGCACGTGCCCAGCACGAGAGCCGTGACAAGCTGCTGGTACGCGATCGCATCGACCGGCTGCTCGATCCGGGCACGCCGTTCCTGGAGATCGGACAACTGGCGGGGCACAACCTGTACGAAGACTGGATTCCGAGCGGTGGTGTCGTGGCCGGCATCGGCCGCGTGTCCGGCCTCGAATGCGTCATCGTTGGCAACGACGCGACGGTCAAAGGCGGCACGTACTACCCCATCACCGTGCGCAAGCACCTGCGCGCGCAGGAAGTGGCGCTCGAGAACCGGCTGCCCTGTATCTATCTCGTCGATTCAGGTGGCGCGTTCCTGCCGCGGCAGGACGACGTCTTCCCCGACCGCGAGCACTTCGGCCGCATCTTCTACAACCAGGCGCAGATGTCGGCGCGCGGGATTCCGCAGCTCGCCGTGGTCATGGGTTCGTGCACGGCGGGCGGCGCGTACGTTCCGGCGATGTGCGACGAGGCGATCATCGTGCGCGAACAGGGCACGATCTTCCTGGGCGGTCCGCCGCTGGTGCAGGCGGCAACGGGCGAACGCGTCGACGCAGAGACGCTGGGCGGCGGGGATGTCCACGCACGGCAATCCGGCGTGGTCGATTACCTTGCCGACAACGATGCGCATGCCCTGTGGCTGGCGCGGCGTCTGGTCGGCAACCTGAACCGTAATGGCTCGAAGCCGCCGCCCGAGCCGGCCCGTGCACCGAAGTATGCCGCCGACGAGTTGTACGGCGTCGTCCCGCGCGACACGCGCCATCCCTACGATGTGCGCGAAGTGATCGCGCGCCTCGTGGACGCTTCCGAATTCGACGAATTCAAGGAACTCTACGGCACGACGCTCGTCTGCGGCTTCGCGCGCATCGCGGGATACCTGGTGGGCATCGTCGCCAACAACGGCGTGCTGTTCTCCGAAGCCGCGCTCAAGGGCGCGCACTTCATCGAACTGTGCAATCGCCGGCGCGTGCCGCTCGTATTCCTGCAGAACATCACCGGCTTCATGGTCGGCCGCAAGTACGAAGCCGGCGGCATCGCTCGCGACGGCGCCAAGATGGTGACGGCCGTTGCCTGTGCGTCGGTGCCGAAGTTCACCGTGATCATCGGCGGCTCATTCGGAGCAGGCAACTATGCGATGTGCGGTCGCGCGTACGGCGGCCGCTTCCTCTGGAGCTGGCCCAACTCGCGCATCTCGGTGATGGGGGGCGAGCAGGCCGCAACGGTGCTCGCGATCGTCAAGCGTGAAGGCCTGCAGCGCCGTGGCGAGGAGTGGCCGCAGGACGACGAACAGAAGTTCCGCGACGATATCCGTGGCCAATACGAAGCCCAGGGGCACCCGACGTATGCCAGCGCCCGGCTCTGGGACGACGGCGTGATCGATCCGGCCGACACGCGCAACGTGCTGGCACTCGCGCTCGCGGCAGCCACGTGTCGGCCCGACGAAGGCGAGACCCCCTTCGGCATTTTCAGGATGTGAGACCCGCCATGCTCAAGAGCGTCCTGATTGCCAACCGCGGCGAAATCGCCTGCCGCGTCATTCGCACCGCGCGACGGCTCGGCCTGCGCACCGTTGCGGTGTATTCGGAAGCCGACCGCGGCGCGCTGCACGTCCGCATGGCGGACGAGGCCGTCTGCATCGGCCCCGCCGCGGCTCGCGAGAGCTATCTCGATGGGACGAAACTGCTCGCGGTGGCACAGCAACACGGCTGCGAATCGATTCATCCCGGATACGGCTTTCTTTCCGAGAACGCTGACTTCGCCCGGACCTGCGAAGCCGCAGGTGTCGTCTTCATCGGACCGCCGGCGTCATCGATCGATCGCATGGGTTCGAAGAGCGAGGCGCGCAGGCTCATGGCCGCCGCCGGCGTGCCCGTGCTGCCGGGCTACGACGATGACGATCAGTCCGACGCGACGCTGCTTGCCGCGTCGCAGAGATTGAAGTTTCCGCTCTTGATCAAGCCGACGGCGGGCGGTGGCGGCAAAGGCATGCGCATCGTGCGTGCCGCAGCCGAATTCACCGAAGCGCTCGCCGGTGCGCGCCGCGAAGCGGCAAAGTCCTTTGGCGACGATCGAGTGCTGCTCGAACGCTTCGTCGAAAAGGGGCGGCACGTCGAGATCCAGGTCTTCGCCGACGCGCACGGCAACGCCGTGCACCTGCACGAGCGTGACTGCTCGCTGCAGCGGCGTCACCAGAAAGTGATCGAGGAAGCGCCGGCCCCCGGCCTGAACGACACGACACGTGCCGCAATGGGTGCCGCGGCGGTAGCGGCAGCAAAGGCGGTCGGTTATCGCGGCGCCGGTACGGTCGAGTTCCTGTTCGACGGCGCCGAGTTTTATTTCCTCGAGATGAATACGCGCTTGCAGGTCGAGCATCCGGTCACGGAAATGATCACCGGACTCGACCTCGTCGAATGGCAGCTGCGTGTCGCCTCCGGCGAGTCGTTGCCGCTCGCGCAGGGGGCAATCCCGCGCCGCGGCCACGCGATTGAAGCGCGTCTCTACGCCGAGGATCCGGAGCGCGGCTTCCTGCCGTCCACTGGCCGTCTCTCGCGCCTGCGCTTTCCCGAGGCAACGCAGGACGTGCGCATCGACGCGGGCGTCGAGGAGGGTGACGAAGTCACGGTCCACTATGACCCGATGATCGCGAAGCTGATCGTCTGGGCGCCCGATCGCGCGACGGCCATCGAAAAGCTGCAGCACGCACTCGAGGCCACCGAGGTCGAGGGCGTGCGCACGAATGCACGCTTCCTCTGGCAGATCCTCGGCGCGCCTGCCGTGCGGGCGGGCGACGTCAGCACTCGCCTGCTCGAAACCGATCCCTCGCTCGCGCCCGGCGTCGCGGCGCACGAGATCCAGGCGGCCTGGCTGATTGCAGCTGCCGCCCGGTTGCAGTCGATGCCCGGTGACGAGCTCGGGGCTGCCCATCTCGCCGCGAGTCCGTGGGAAGCGGCCACGGGCTTTCGCCTGAACGGGCCGTCGAGCGTCCGCGTCGCCTTGCGGCTCGACACCGAAGGCGCGCCCGCGTCGATTGCGGAGGCCAGGCCGCTGCAGCACTGGCTTGCATTCAAGCGCGAACCGGACGGGGTGGCCGTCGTCCTCGATGGCAAACTGCATCGGGTAGCGCTGCGACGCCCGACAAGCGACGTGCTTGAGGGCTATATCGACGGTCACTCCGTACGCGCACGTGTCGAACTGAGTCACGGCCGATTGAGCGTGCGCCGGCACTGCCTGCGCTTCGATTTCGTCGAGGACACCGGTGCGGAGCACCGTGTCTCCGCGGAGCACGAGGGGCATTTCCGGGCTCCGATGCCAGGTCACGTTCTCGACGTGCGCGTGCAGGTCGGCCAGACGGTGCAGCTGGGTGCGGTGCTGCTCGTGCTCGAAGCCATGAAGATGGAGCACTCGCTCACGGCGCCCTGGCCTGCGAAAGTCGTCGAAGTCAAGGTGCAGAAGGGTCAAAGGGTCGAAGAAGGGACGGATCTCGTCCGGCTGGAACCCGC
>JBAVIQ010000648.1:0-1538 GCA_049687035.1 Steroidobacteraceae bacterium | reverse complement strand
GCCTCGCCCGGCGCGTGACCGAGTACATCGTCATCATGCTCGTCGGGCCGATCCTGATGGTCGCCGCAGTGGTGCTGCTCACGCGCATCGAGACCAGCGCCATGGTGGCACGGGTCTCCGGGTTAGCCGGCACGCAGGGGCTGCGCGGCCACTACGTGCCGTACGTGCTGATCATCGGCCTGTTCTGGTTCCTGTACATCTACATGCCGAATACGCGCGTGCGCTGGCAATCGGCGTTCATCGGGGCGCTTTTCGGCGGCGCTGCGTGGGTCGGTGTCGGCGCGATCTTCGCCCGCATCGTGGTGTACGCGACGCAGGCGGCGAACATCTATGCCGGCTTCGCGATCGTGCTGCTGTTCATGGTGTGGCTGCACCTGAGCTGGCTGATCATGTTGCTCGGCGGCCAACTGAGTTTCTACGTGCAGCACCCCGAGCACCTGCGCACCGGCCACGGCGACATTCCGACGACCAGTGCGCTGCGCGAACGCATCGCGCTCGGCGCGATGTACCTGCTCGGCGAGCGCTTCGTCGCCGGTGGACCGCGCTGGAAGGTGTCGGACCTCGCCGACCACATGGACGTGCCCGCGTCGGTGCTCGATGGCGAGTTGTCGCTGCTGGAACACCGCGGCCTCGTGCTCACGGCCGAAGACGACACCGTGGCCCCGGGCCGCGACCTCGGCAGCATCACGCTCGCAGAAATCCTCGACGCTGTCCGGCATGAAACGCCCGACCCGCGCAGCCCCGAGCCCAGGCGGTTGCCGCCGGCCGACGATGCGGCCCGCCTGGCTGACGACGCGATGCGTGCCAGCCTGTCGCAGACGACGCTGCGCGACCTGCTGCGCAGCCCCGAATCGCCCCGCGCCGGCGAAGTGGTGGGTTAGACTCGCCCCCCTTCAGGAGGACACCCATGCAGATCTCGATGTACCGCGCTTCGGTCCCGGTCTTTGCCCGCGCCCTGCGCAACCTGGTCGCCATCCTGAAGAAGGCCGAGACGAACGCCGCGGAACGCAAGATCGACCCCGCCGTGCTGCTCAACTACCGGCTCGCGCCTGACATGTTCGCGCTCACGCGGCAGGTGCAGGTCGCGACGGACATGGCCAAGGGCTGCGCGTCGCGCCTGGCCGGCGTCGAGATCCCGACTTACGAGGACCGGGAGGCGACGTTCGGCGAACTCGTCGCGCGAGTCGAGAAGTGCATCGCCTACCTCGAGAGCTTCAAGCCGGAACAGATCGACGGCACCGAGGACAAGACCGTCGTGCTGAAGCGCCCGACGGGCGATGTCAGCTACCCGGGCCTGCAGTACCTGCTCGAGTACGTGACGCCGAACGTGTACTTCCACTGCGCCGCGGCCTACGCGATCCTGCGCCATTGCGGTGTCGGCATCGGCAAGAAGGATTTCATCGGCGCGCTGTGAGCAGGCTCTGGCGGCGCACGCTCGGACGACGCACGCACGTCCCCGCGAAGCAGTCAGGCGTTCGATCCGGCATGTCCTGGCGCGCGCGTGTCTGCCTTTCCAAGCGCGACAGGACATGCCGGAT
>JBAVIQ010000647.1:0-3207 GCA_049687035.1 Steroidobacteraceae bacterium | reverse complement strand
GAGTTCGGGCGGCAGCGGCGCGCTCGCCAGCATGGGCTCGCGGGTGCCGGGCCGCGTGAAGCCGAGCGATGACGAATGCAGGAACATCCGCTTCAGGCCGTAGTCCTTGAAGATGTCGTTGAAGATCCGGTTGCCGTACTTGTCGTCACCGGCGACGGGATGCCCGGCATGCGCGGCGTGAACACGGATCTGGTGCGTCTTGCCGGTGTGGATCGCGACCTCCATCAGCGTCGCGAGGTTGCCGAAGAACTGCACGGGTTTGAACGTGCTGACGGACTTCTTGCCGTGCGCGCGCACGGCCACGTGCCGCTCACCGCTGCGGCGCTCGTCGGTGTCGAGCGCCAGCTCGATGCGCTTGGTCCCCAGGTTCCACTTGCCGCAAACCAGTGCCAGGTAATGTTTTTCGGTCTGGCCTTCGCGCAGCTGCAGGTGCAGGTCGCGCAGCGCCGCACGCCGTTTCGCCACCAGCAGGCAGCCGCTGGTGTCGCGGTCGAGCCGGTGCACGAGTTCAAGATCGGGCTGCCCGGGGCGGGCGCCGCGGAGCGCTTCGATCAGGCCGAAGTCGGTCGCGCTGCCGCCATGAACCGCCAGGCCCGGCGGCTTGTTGAAGACGATGAGGTCGCTGTCCTCGTAGGTGATCGAGTCGAGCACCAGTTGCTGCAGCGACTCGCTGGCGGTCCGGGGCGTGGCCGGGGGTGGCACGTCCTCAGCCTTGCGTACCGGCGGAATGCGGACGATGTCGCCCAGCGCCACCCGCTGATCGGGCTTGGCGCGCTTCTTGTTGACGCGTACCTCCCCCTTGCGCAGCAGGCGGAACACGTGTGTGCGCGGTACGTCCTTCAGCTGTCGTACCAGAAAGTTGTCGAGCCGCGTGCCGGCATCGTCTTCGGTCACTTCGACATGGGTGACGCCGCGTCCGGGCTCCGGCACCGCGGTGTTCTCGTCAGTTGCCGGGTTTATTTCGTAAGCCATTGATTTTCGGGCCTTCGCTTGTTACATTCCGGCGCTAGGCAATGCGCTGGTGCGTCCAAGCAACATCAGGCAGCGCCGAATGAGCGACGCGTGGTTGCACGCCCTACGGGTTGTGC
Source organism: Steroidobacteraceae bacterium (assembly GCA_049687035.1). Classification (GTDB taxonomy): domain Bacteria; phylum Pseudomonadota; class Gammaproteobacteria; order Steroidobacterales; family Steroidobacteraceae; genus RPQJ01. Next base: position 2,119 of record JBAVIQ010000647.1, on the reverse strand, counting down.
GGGGCGCCCGCAATCTTAGTTGGTTCTGAAGTTTCAGACCATCGATCTGCCGCGGACACGCGCAGGTGCCGCAGCCCCGGCGGGCGGCGGGCCAGCAGCGACCTCGGCGGGTACGATGCCCGACAGCACCAGGATTCGGTCACGCATCGTGCGCTCTGCGCCGGTGCAGAAGAACAGCAAATGAGCGCTCGCGCAGTCGCTGCCAGACCTTTTTCCCACGCCACGGCACCATTACCCGTCCGAACCGTACGCGGCCCCAACCTCCAGTAACGAGAGGGCCGATGAAAAGAATGCTCGTCAACGCAACTCAGGAAGAAGAGTTGCGAGTAGCGCTGGTGGACGGCCAGCGAATCTACGACCTCGATATCGAAATCCCGTCGCGCGAAACCAAGAAAGCCAATGTCTACAAGGGTCGCATCACCCGGGTCGAACCGAGCCTCGAGGCTGCGTTCATCGACTACGGCGCCGAGCGCCACGGCTTCCTCCCGCTGAAGGAAGTCTCCAAGGCGTTTTTCAAGGACAAGCAACCCGGCCAGGAAGGCGGCGGCCGCGGCATCCGCGACCTGATCGAGGAAGGCCAGGAAATCATCGTCCAGGTCGAGAAGGAAGAACGCGGCAACAAAGGCGCCGCACTCACCACCTTCATCAGCCTGGCGGGCCGGTTCCTGGTCCTGATGCCGAACAACCCCCGCGCCGGCGGCGTATCGCGCCGCGTCGAGGGTGACGATCGCGACGCCCTGCGCGAAGCCATGGACTCGCTGCAGATCCCCGACGGCATGGGCGCCATCGTGCGCACCGCCGGCGTGGGCCGCAGCCCGGAAGAGCTGCAGTGGGACCTCAACAACCTCGTCGACATCTGGAACGCGATCCAGCAGGCGTCCGACAGCCGTCCCTCGCCGTTCCTGATCTACCGCGAGAGCACGGCGATCCTGCGGGCGCTCCGTGACTACCTCAGCGACGACATCGGCGAAATCCTGATCGACAAGCAGGAGGTCTACGAGGAAGCGCGCGAATACATGCAGCGCTTCATGCCGAACAACCTGCGCAAGCTCAAGCTCTACGACGACCATGTGCCGCTCTTCACGCGGTACCAGATCGAGAGCCAGATCGAGTCGGCGTATTCGCACAAGGTGACGCTGCCCTCGGGCGGCAGCATCGTGATCGACCACACTGAGGCACTGGTCTCGATCGACATCAACTCGGCGCGCAGCACTCGCGGCACCGACATCGAGACGACCGCCTGTAACACCAACCTCGAGGCCGCGGACGAAATCGCGCGCCAGATGCGGTTGCGTGACGTCGGCGGCCTGATCGTCATCGACTTCATCGACATGGAGTCGACCAAGAACCAGCGTGCGGTCGAAGACCGGCTGCGCGACGCGGTCAAGCAGGACCGTGCCCGCATCCAGCTGGGCAAGATCTCCCGCTTCGGCCTGCTCGAACTCTCGCGGCAGCGCCTGCGTCCGTCGATCAGCGAATCGACCAACATCGTCTGCCCGCGTTGCACCGGCATGGGCGTGATCCGCAGCGTCGAATCGCTGGCGCTCGCGGTGCTGCGACTGATCGGCGAGGAGGCCCGCAAGGACCGCACCGCCAAGGTCATCGCGCAGTTGCCGGTCGACGTCGCGACCTACCTCATGAACGAGAAGCGCGACTGGCTGCACGACATCGAAGCGCGCAGTCACGTCGACATCGTCCTGGTACCGAACAAGTACCTCGAGACGCCGGCATACGAATTGCGCCGCGTGCGCGATGACGAGACCGACCTGCCCGAGAACTCGGTCATCAGCCATCACATGGCGGTCGAGCCGAAGATCGACCTCGATGCGATCGCCTCGGCCGAGGAAGAAAAGGCGCCGGCGCCGCAGCAGCCCGCGGTGACGACGATCATCCCTAGCACCCCTGCCCCGCCGGCGGCCCCCGAGGTCGTGGCCGCCCCGGTCGCGATCGCCGCGGCTCCGGTGGCCGTTGCCGCACCGACCTACGGACCGCGCGACAACGTGCTCGTGCGGATGTGGCGCTGGTTCGCCGGCGACAAGCGTGCGCCTGAACCGCAACCGGCTCCGTCCGCGAACATCGGGCGCGGCGGCAAGGAAGGCGAACGTGACCGTGCGCGTCA
>JBAVIQ010000646.1:0-9191 GCA_049687035.1 Steroidobacteraceae bacterium | reverse complement strand
AAGGGGAAGAAGGGGAAGAAGGTGAGGAGGGGGTTAGGGGTTAGGCGGAAGGGGCTGCACTGCGGGTGTCGAGTGCGCAGCTACTTCGAACCTTGCCTGGTGCGGGATTCGACGCGACTCAGGCGAGCGTCGAGCCGGTCCGTCGCTTCGCGCAGCTGGTCGACGGCTTCGAGGAACTCCTCGACTTCGACACGGGCCGGCACGTCGCGGCCTTCTTCCTGCAGGTATTCGGCCACGTTGCTCGAGAACGAATCGGCGGCCTTGCGGCCCCAGTCGAAGAAGTTGCGGGCGATATTCGCCACCTGGTGTGCCGCAACGTCGCCCACGACGCGCGACAGCTCTTCCTCGAAATCGGGCTGGGCCTGCTGCAGCAGTTCGCGAAAGCGCTGTGCCACCTCGGCGTCGCCCGCGATGCGGATCGACGAGCCGCGCAGCCGATCTTCGGCGCCCGGCCCGACCAGCGAGAGCAGCGACAGCGGTGAGCCGGACAGTGTCGCGTCGACCTCGCCCGCGTCGCGCGTGTCGAGCGCGATACGGCCGTCAGCAACGCGGAAACAGAACGTGAGCGGCGTGCCTTCGAACACGAGCGAGAGCCCGCGTCCTTCGAGTTGCCGCGCCAGCGCCGAGGCGCGCTCCGATTGCGCGACGTTGCGGTTCAGCATCGTCGACAAACGGTCGAGCACGGCATTGACCGGATTCGCGCTCAATAGCGGAACCCCTTGTGCAGGGCGACGATGCCGCCGGTCAGGTTGTGGTAGCGGCAGTCCTCGAGGCCGGCGTCGCGCATCATGCCCAGTAGCGTTTCCTGGTCGGGGAAGCGGCGGATCGATTCAGCGAGGTACCGGTAACTGTCCGGGTCGTTCGCGATGCGCGCGCCGAGCCACGGCAGCACGCTGAAAGAATACGCGTCGTACACGGGCTTGAGGCCAGGGAACACGGGCTTCGAGAATTCGAGAATCAGCAGCCGGCCGCCCGGCTTCAGCACGCGACGCATCGACGCGATTGCTGCCGCCTTGTCCGTCACGTTGCGCAGGCCGAAGCCGATCGTCACGCAATCGAACGTCTCGTCGGCGAAGGGCAGGCACTCGGCATTGGCGAGCGAGAACTGCACGTTGCGCAACAGACCGCGGTCGAGCAGCCGGTCGCGACCGACTTCGAGCATCGCCGCGTTGATGTCGGAGAGCACCACGAGCCCCTTGTCGCCGACCTGTTGGGCCATGCCGGCGGCGATGTCGCCCGTGCCGCCCGCGACATCGAGCGCCGACATGCCGGGACGCAGCCCGGTCTGGCTCAGCGTGTAACGCTTCCAGAGCCGGTGCACGCCGGCCGACATCAGGTCGTTCATGATGTCGTACTTGTCGGCGACGGAATCGAACACGGCGCGGACCCGGCGCGCCTTCTCGGGCGTCGGCACTTCCTCGTAACCGAAATCGACCGACGGGGTCGCTGCGGCGGAGGCGGGGGCCTTGCGGGGTGGGGCTGTTTCGCTCATGGGAACGCGCATTCTACGCCGTTCCGGCCTGCCGCGGCCCACTACGGGTTCGTGGGGCTCAGGCCTTCTTGTGCGAAACCTGCGTGGGGTACGGGATGCTGAGCTGCTGCAGCCGGTCGAGGTAGTGCCGCCACTTGGCGGCGCGCGTCTCGCCGAGTTCGTAGAGGTAACCCCACGTGTACAGGCCGGTGTCGTGGCCGTCGTTGAACACCAGCCGCACCGCGTAGTTGCCGATCGGATCGACCTTGACGACCTGTACCTCGTGCTTGCCGAGCTGCAGCGTCTCCTGGCCCGGGCCGTGTCCGCGCACCTCGGCCGAGGGCGAATAGACGCGCAGGTACTCGAACGGCAGCTCGAATCGCTGCCCGTCGTCGAACGCCACGTCGAGCACGCGCGACTGCCTGCGCAGCTTGATCTCGGTGGGCGTGCGGGCGGCCCAGCGCTCCTTGTCCGTCGTCGCGGTGGTCACAGGATGTACCGGGCGAGGTCTTCGTCCTGCGCCAGCTTGCCGAGGCTCGAGTCGACGTAGGGCCCATCGATCACGAGCTCCGTGCCGAAGCGGTCGGAGGCATCGAAGCTGATCGCCTCGAGCAGACGTTCCATCACCGTGTGCAGCCGGCGCGCCCCGATGTTTTCGGTGCGCTGGTTCACGTCGAAGGCCACCTCGGCGATGCGACGGACGCCACTCGCATCGAATTTCAGCGTCACGCCCTCCGTGGCCAGCAGCGCGCCGTATTGAGTGCACAGCGACGCGTCGGGCTCGGTCAGGATGCGCACGAAGTCTTCGACCTTGAGCGCTTCAAGCTCGACGCGGATCGGCAAGCGGCCCTGCAGTTCAGGGATCAGGTCGGACGGCTTCGACATGTGAAACGCGCCCGATGCGATGAAGAGGATGTGGTCCGTCTTCACCATGCCGTACTTGGTGTTGACCGTGCTGCCCTCCACCAGCGGCAGCAGGTCGCGTTGCACGCCTTCGCGCGAGACGTCGACGCCGGAGACGGCATTCTGCCCCCTCGCGATCTTGTCGATCTCGTCCAGGAAGACGATGCCGTTCTGCTCCGCGTTGCGCAGCGCCTGCGTCTTGAGTTCCTCTTCGTTGATCAGCTTGGCGGCTTCCTCGTCCGTGAGCAGCTTGAAGGCTTCGCTGACCTTGAGTCGGCGCGACTTCGTGCGGTTGCCGCCGAGATTCGCGAACATGCCCTGCAGCTGCTGCGACAGCTCCTCCATGCCCGGCGGGGCCATGATTTCCATGCCGGGACCCGCTGCGCGCAGCTCGATTTCGAGCTCGCGATCGTCGAGCTGGCCTTCGCGCAACATCTTGCGGAAGCGCTGGCGGGTGTCGCTCTCTTTCGGTGTCGGCGGCGGCTCGTCCGCCGGCATGCCAAAACCCATCGCCGGGCCGGACGTTGCGCGCGGACGCGGCAGCAGCTCGTCGAGCACGCGTTCTTCGGCCGCATCCATCGCGCGGTGACGCACCTTCTCCATTTCCTGCTCGCGCGTCATCTTCACGGCGACGTCGACCAGGTCCTTGATGATCGAGTCGACTTCGCGGCCGACATAACCCACCTCGGTGAACTTCGTCGCCTCGACCTTGATGAACGGGGCGTTCGCCAGTCGCGCCAGTCGTCGCGCGATCTCGGTCTTGCCGACTCCGGTCGGACCGATCATCAGGATGTTCTTGGGCGTGATCTCCGCTCGCAGGGGTTCGCCGACCTGCATGCGGCGCCAGCGATTGCGCAGCGCAATGGCGACCGCGCGCTTCGCAGCGGCCTGGCCGACGATGTGCTTGTCCAGCTCCTGGACGATCTCGCGGGGGGTCATGGACGACATGGGGGAGAGGAAGTGGAGGAAGGGGTTAGGGGTTAGCCGGAATGCAGCGTCGAAAGTGATCGCACGTCGGTGATCTGGTGAGCAGCGTAGCGCAAAGGCAGGCCCTCCGGGCCTGGGCAGCAACTGCGGATTGCATCCCGACTAATCCCTTCCTTCACTTCCTCTGCTTCCTCCCTTCATAGCTCTTCAATGGTCGTGTTGCGATTGGTGTAGATGCAGATGTCCGCCGCGATGCCGAGGGCGCGTTCCGCGATCGAACGCGCGTCGAGCGTGGTGTTCTGCAGCAGCGCGAGGCCCGCGGCCTGCGCAAACGGGCCGCCTGAACCTACGGCGATGAGGTCGTGTTCCGGTTCGATCACGTCGCCGTTGCCGGAGATCACGAACGTGTGGCCGTCATCGGCCACCAGCAGCAGCGCTTCGAGGCGGCGCAGGCTGCGATCGCTGCGCCAGTCCTTGGCGAGTTCGATCGCCGCGCGCGTGAGGTTGCCGTATTGCTGCAGCTTCGCTTCGAAGCGCTCGAACAGCGTGAACGCATCGGCGGTGCCGCCGGCGAAGCCGGCGATGATCGAACCGTCGTGCAGGCGGCGCACCTTGCGCGCATTGCCTTTCATGACCGTGTTGCCGAGGGTGACCTGGCCGTCGCCGCCCATGGCGACGCGGCCGTCGCGCCGGACGCAGAGGATCGTGGTGCCGTGGGGGTCGAAGCCAGCCATAGGGGTCAGGGGAGGAAGGGGAGGAAGGGGAGGAAGGTCAGGAGGTTTCGGAGGAAGGGTCGGAAGTGCCGGAAGCGGAGGAAGGCACGGGGCGTTTGCGGCGGGCCCTGGGGTGGGCCGCATCGTAGATGCGGGCCAGGTGCTGGAAATCAAGGTGAGTGTAGACCTGGGTCGTGCTGATGTTCACGTGACCGAGCAATTCCTGCACGGCGCGCAGGTCCTGCGACGATTCGAGCAGGTGGGAAGCGAACGAGTGCCGGAACATGTGGGGATGCACGTGCTCGGGCAATCCCTGCAGCCGGGCCCAGCGCGCAATGCGGCGCTGCACGATCCGCGGACCGAGGCGGGTGCCGTTGACGCCGACGAACAGGGCGTGTTCGCCGACCGCGGCAATCTTCGTCCGTTCCGCGATCCAGCGTTGCAGCGCTGTGATCGCCTGGCGACCGACAGGCACGATCCGTGTCTTGTTGCCTTTGCCGACGACCCGGACCGTGCGATCGCGCAGGTCGAGGTCGAGCAGGTCGAGACCGAGCAGCTCCGACAGCCGCAGCCCCGACGAATACAGCAATTCCATGATCGCCTTGTCGCGGATTCCGAGGCTGTCGTCGCCGCGGAACTCGAGCAGGCGCGCCATCGTGTCGGCGTCGAGCGGTGTCGGCAGGCGCTTGCGGGCCTTGGGTGCCTGCACGTCCCCGGCCGGGTCGCGCTTGAGCTCGCCTTCACGCAACAGGTAACGGAAGAGACCGCGGCAGGCCGACAGCCTGCGCTGGATGCTGCGTGGCGCGAGGCCGCGCCGGTGTTCGCGCGCCGCAAACATCCGCAGGTGCTGCGGATCGAGTTGCTGCCAGTCGCTGATGCCCTGGGACGCGCAGTAGTCGAGCAGCGAAGCGAGGTCACGGCCGTAATTGCTCGACGTGTGCGGCGACAACCGCCGCTCGTTGCGCAGGCTCGCGAGGTAATGATCGACGCCGCTTCGCAGCGGCTCGTCGGTCATGCCAGTCGCGCCGACACCGCTTCGGTCACGATCTCGCCGATGCGCACCAGGTAGTCGGTGCTCATCGTGGGCAGGTAGCGTTCGGTGTCGTGGCTGGCGATGGCGAGCAGGCCGAGGCCCGCGCGCTCGCCGAGCGGAATCAGCACCGTCGAGCCCACCTGGCTGCCTTCGCCGCCGAAGAGGTAGTCGCGCTGCGTGTCCCGGATCTGGCCGCTGCGCGGACGCCCGGACTCGAAGAACGTCTCGAAGATCTTCAGTTCGGGGCTGCCGCGCGGCACGACGCGCACGTGGCCGTTCGGCAAGTTGCCGAGAACGGACACGGACGGGTCGGTGGCCAGCAGCACCCAGCGCGAGGCGCCGAAATCCTCGCGCAGCGAGGTCTCGAGCGCCGCGACGACACTGGCGGCATCCCGCGCGCGCAGTAACCGGCGAGTAAGGCGATGCAGGCGATCGGAGATCGCGTCGTTCGCGCGACCGTTCTCGATCAGTTCGTGCAGCTTTCTTTCGAGCACGGCCTGTTTGTCGCGCAGCACCAGCACCTGGCGCTCGACGAGCGAGATGGCGGCGCTGCCGCGCTGGTGCGGCAGCTTGATGCGTGCCAGCACGGCGCCGTGGCGCTCGAAAAAGTCGGGGTGCGCGACGAGGAAGTCCGCAATCTGGTCTTCGGCCAGCTGCGTGGGGGGTTCGGCACCGCGGATCGGTTTGTTCATCTGCAAGACTCCGGCGACTCGGCGCCCGTCACTTCAACCTGGCCTGCGAAGGCCGTTTCGGCCGGACCGGTCAGCCAGATCGGCTCACCCGGGCCGGGCCAGCGGACGATCATTCGTCCGCCAGGGACATCCACGTTCACTTCCTCGGCCAGCGGCCCGTGCCGCCGTCCGATGGCCACCGCAGCGCAGGCGCCCGTGCCGCACGCCTGGGTTTCACCGACGCCCCGCTCGAACACGCGCAGCCGCACGTGGTCGGGCGCGACGATCTCGAGGAAACCCACATTCACGCGGCGCGGAAAGCGAGGGTGATTTTCCACTGCGGGTCCGACGCTGTCCACGGGAGCTTGCTGCACGTCGCGGACGCGGATCACGACGTGCGGGTTGCCGATGGACACGGCGCCGATTTCAACCGGGCCGGCTCGCGTGTCGAGGTGATAGGTCGCCGCGGCCGCTGGCGCGTCGAAAGGAAGCGAGGCCGGATCGAAGTTCGGCACGCCCATCGCCACGGACACCAGGCCGTCGGGCCGCAGTCGGGCCTGCACGATGCCGCCGGGGCTGTCCATCTGCAGCGGGCGGTCGACCTCGCCGCGCCGGCTCGCAACGAGTCGCGCGATGCAGCGCGCACCGTTACCGCACTGCTCCACCTCGGAGCCATCGGCGTTGAAGACACGGTAATACACGTCGGTGCCAGCGCGTCGCGGAGGCTCGAGCACCAGCGCCTGGTCAAAGCCGATGCCGGTCCGCCTGTCGCTGAGACGGCGCAGGTCGTCGGCAGAGGGCAGGTCGGTGGCAGAGCCGGCATCGAACACGATGAAATCGTTGCCGAGGCCATGCATCTTGGTGAAGGCAAGCCGCATCCGGGCAGGATACCCGACTCGTGACTCACTCACGCATCGAAGCGCGGTCGACGTAGATGCAGCGGTCCATCACGACCGTCATGCCCGCAGCGACCGCACGTTCGGCGGCCGGTTCGTTGATCACGCCCTGCTGCAGCCACAGCGTGGGCAGCCCGAGCCTGAGACACTCGTCCACCAGCGTGCCCACCTGCGCGGGTCGCCGGAACACGTTGACGATGTCGATGCGCTCGTGCGGGCGCAGCGTCTGCACCGCGGCCTCCAGCGTCGGATGCGCGGGGATGCCTTGCCACTGCGTCAGCGCCGGGTTCACCGGCAGGATGCGGTAGCCGAAATCGCGCATCGATGTCGTCACGCCGAAGCTCGGCCGGGCGGGATGGCCTGAAATGCCGACCACGGCGATCGTGTGCGAGGCGCGCAGCAGTTCGCGAATGGCGGCCGCGGAGGGATTGCGGAACGTCGTCACGTTGCGGCGGCTCCCTGTGTGTGGCGCATCTCAGCGAGGCTTGCGAGCACGCCCGCCTGCAGCGTCGGGTACTGCAGTTGCAGGCCGAGATCGGCCAGCATGCGACGATTATCGACTCGGCGCGATTCGACCAGAAACGACAGCATGCCGGCCGGAATCTTCTCCCGCGCCTCGGCCTTGCTGATGAGCGCGGGCGGCTCGATTCCCGCGGCTGCGGCCGTCAGTTGCAGGTACGCCGTGGTGCTCGCGTAGTCTCCGTCGGTCACGTTGAAAACACCCCGCGCCGACAGGTGATCGACGGCGGCCACGATGGCAGCGACCAGGTCGTCGACATGGATGCGGTTGCCCGGGCCCGCGTCCGCTTCGCGCAGGGCGGGTTCGCGCCGCCGCAGCCGCTCAAGCGGCAGGCGGTTCGGTCCATAAATGCCCGGTACGCGAAGGATCACGCAACGCACACCACGTGCCGCGCACCAAGCCTGTGCCATGCTTTCGGCCGCGACCCGTCTGCGTGAGCGGTCGTTCGACGGTGCGACCGGCGTGAATTCATCGACGAGCGCACCACCCGCGTCGCCGTAGACCCCGGTCGTGCTGATGTAGACGAAGACCGCGGGCATGGCGCCCTCGATCTGTGCCAGGAACGTTGCCAGCCGCGGGTCCGTCGTGCCGCTGTCGGGCGGGGGTGCCAGGTAGACGATGGCCGCCCGGCCTGCGGCTGCGGCGAGTGCAGGTTGCAGGGTGGGGTCGGGGGCAGCATCGAGGTCGATGCGCAACGTGGGCACCCCGGCCGACTGCAGGTCGGTCTCGCTCTTGCCCGAGCGCACCAGCGCGAGGAGCGGGCGCCGGGCCGACTCACGGCGCGCCAGCCGCGAACCGACGTAACCGCAACCTACGATCAGGCATGATAGGTGGGCATCCATAACGAAAGCATACGCGAAGGGATGCCCAACGCCGTTGCGCCGCGCCGGAGTCCTGCGTCGATGCCTCAAGTGACGATCGTGCCCACCGGCGAAATTTTCGCCGCCGATCCCGGCGAGCCCGTGCTGACCGCTGCGCTGCGGGCGGGCCTCAACCTGCCGCACAGCTGCAAGGGCGGCCACTGCGCGTCCTGTCGGGCGCGGCTGCTGTCGGGCGAGACGACCTATCCGACGCGCGAACTTCCGGCCGGGATCACTCCGGACGAGGCAGCCGAACGCTTCGTGCTGTTGTGCCAGGCCCAGGCCATCACGGACATCACGATCGAGACGCGCGAGATGCGGCCAGCCCGCGAAGTCGAGGTAAGAAGCCTGCCGAGCCGGATCGATCGAATGGAGCGCCTGGCCGACGACGTCATGGCCGTATTCCTCAGGCTGCCCGCCGTCGAGGACCTGCACTACCGCGCGGGGCAGTACATCGATTTCATCCTGTCGGGCGGGCGCCGCCGCAGCTTTTCGCTGGCAAGCGCACCGAGCGACGGCAGGATGCTCGAGGTGCACGTGCGTCGCGCCTCGACGAGCGGGTTCACCGGCCAGTTGTTCGACACCATGCGAGCCGGCAACCTGTTGCGAGTCGAGGGCCCGCTCGGGCAGTTCTGGTTCCGTGGCGATTCGCCGCGGCACGCCGTGATGATCGGCGGCGGCACGGGCTACGCGCCGTTGCGCGCCATGCTGCGGCAGTTGCTGGCCGTTGGTGACCGTCGTCCGCTCACGCTCTATTGGGGCGCACGCACGACGCGGGATCTCTACGAGCACAACTGGCTGTCGAGTGTTGAGGCCGTCCGTCCGGCCTTCGCCTATCGGCCCGTGTTGTCCGAGGCACACGCCGAAGAATCGCCGTGGGCAGGTCGCAGCGGGCTCGTGCACGAGGCTGCGCTCGCCGATCTCGGCGCCGACCTCACGCAGTACGACGTCTACGCGAGCGGCCCGCCTGCGATGGTGGAGGCTATCCGCCACACGTTCGTCGAGCGTGGGCTGCCGCACGCGCAACTGTTCTTCGACTCGTTCGACTACGCGCCCGATACGCTGGCGGCGATGCGGAAGACGGACGACAAATAGCGCGAGATCAGGCGCGGCCGCGGACACGGCGATCCGGAGAGTTCCGGAAGGCCGTCGCGCGACATGGACGTCGCGCGCGAGCCTACAGGGACGTATTCACGG